>CALCCV010000028.1 GCA_937900305.1 uncultured Pseudobdellovibrionaceae bacterium
CCGATCTGCATACGAATGAAGAGAAAATATCAACATTGATGAAAATAGAATGGATTTCATTGCATTTTTCCTTTCAGAATTTAGTTATCATTAAAAATGAAAATGCTAAGCTAGGTAAGTTGATCCAAAAAATAGATAAGAAAGATAAAATAAAATAAAAATTAGAATCTAAAGCACGCACAGCAGGGGTTTGCAGTGTTCACTCTGCATCGGTCTTGGCGTCGAGGTCCAAATTTTCCAGGGTGTCATTTTCGGATGTGCTGTCTGAGACGCATTGAAAAGTCAAAGTCATAGGACCCAGAAATCCGCCGGTGTCGGCAAGATTTTTTTGCTCGTAGGAATCAAAACCTTGGGCAATGCAGATTTCGAGGGCTTGGACATTCAGTGCGGAAGATACATTCGAAACTTCAGTTGGGAAGTAATGTTTCGAAATGGACGTTATTGGTCCCTGTTTACGTTTCGCCAATGCAGGGCTATTCATTGCAGTGGTGACGGCAAGGGTAATAAGGGCAAATAAAATTCCTCGAATAGAAAATGTTTTCACATGAACTCCTTGTGTTTTATGTAGGTATGGTTTTTTGGTCCAAAAGACCGGCTTGAACATAATATATCTTAACCGCTGTTGATCAGCCAGGCTCAGGAGTCGATTCTGTCCGCTGGAATCGGACACTATAAGGAGCCCTCCAAACTCGCAGTGTATAATATAGGAAGTACCATTTGAGAATCTGTGAGTTCGGGAGCAGGGAGTTTTGACATCAGTTTACACGTAGTAATCGGTATTCCTTATGTATTGAACACTCCGTCCAAATTTTTCTGTTCTGACCGACCAACTGCCATTAAAAATGAAAAAAAACGGAGGTTTTATGAAATCAATGTCATCAATATTTTCAGTATCTGTAGTGATCTGCTCGTTGTTCTTTGCGATCGTGGCTCGTGCCGAAGTTGTTCAAGTGAAGTCCTATTTGACTTGCTTTGAATCCGTCGGAGAGTATTTTTCTTTGATTACCAACGATTCGCACAGTGGGGAGGGCAGCGAGTGGGAATTGATTCTTTTGAAAAAGCAATCCCAAGGCCCGGCCAAATTCGTCGATTCAGTGCACATCAACAAATCGTCTGGCGCGCGCGGTACAATTTATCGAGGAGGTCTCAATAAGCACGCAGAGCTGGTGGCATTTGATCTGGCCTGTTCGTCGGGCTCGCATCAAGAGTGCAATCCATTGGGCGAATTGACCGTCAAATTTCCTGCGATCAGTTTTGAGGCTCGTCCGGTGAGCTGTTCAGAGTCCAACGTTGATGTCACCTACGAGCTCTGATTTCGTTGCATCTGGCGCAGTGATGAGCTTTGAAGCAAATCCCTAAAATCGCAAACTCGTCTGCCTGTTTGCCTGAATCTTTTGCAACAGCGGCCTGAGGCGCCACTGTTTTTTCAGAATGTTGCGGATCCCGCAGCCGTTTGATCTGTCTTTTGGCCCGGGGGGTTCGCTCTGTCAGGCCTTCAGAGCGCGCCTCAGGACCAACGAGGTTGCGAAGGAGGACCGAGGGGCTTCCTTTTCTCTCAATTTTTGTGGCTCTGGCGAATTTCACATTTTTTTCGATCACCACCATAAGTAGAACCAATTGGCGAGAAAATGAAGTTTGGTGGTAGAGAGGTGTTTTCAATTTCTTGGGGGAAACGTGAAAAATCTTAAAAACTCCATATTCGCCGTTTTAGTTGGTGCCGTCTCTGTCCTGGTGGTCGTTGGGTGCTCTCACGACTCAGAGCCAGGGCGATTGAATGATCAGGGCGCAAGCTTTGGTCTCAGGCCGCTCAAGTCCGATGAGTTATTGACGGACTTTGACACTCTCGTTTCCAACGTCAACGCCTATTACGGTCCCCGTGAATACAAAGAAAAAAGATTTGGTTACTCCATCGCCGAACTCGCAAAAGGTTTTCGCGAAAAGGTGAGCGCAGCCTCTTCTGAGGCCGAAGCGCTGGGATATTTTTATCAATTTTTAGCAAAATTGGATGATGGTCACGTCAGCCTTCGCGTGGCAGAGACCAGCGGCGGAGTTTTAAGTCACAGCCTGGGATTGTTTCTGACGCCAGTGGCGGGACGAGCTTTGGTTGGCGACATCGTCGATAAAGAGTTGGTCACCTCTCCGCAAGTTGAAATTGGTGATGAGGTTTTGTCGATCGATGGAGTGAAGCCGTTTGATCTGCTTCCGATCATCACGAAGTACGCTTGGATTGCCAATCCCATCTCGGCTCAGCACTTGATCATGCGGGCGATGATTCGTCCTTTTTATATGACCGAGATCGCACCGAAATCACCGACGGCTAAAGTTGAATTGCAGAAGGCAAACGGTCAAAAATACGCTTTGGATTTAACTTGGAAAGAGAAAAAAATCCCGCTCTTGGCAGAGCCAGTGATTGCCGCTGGACATGATTTTAGTGTGCCTTTCGCGACTGAGCTCAATCAAATGACCAGCAACAATATTTCTCAGATGGGTCAAACCAATCCCTTTTTCTTGAATGAAAAAACTCAAGCGAAATATGGATTTATCAAAGTCAAACCATCGGCTCAAATTTTGGCGGCGGCCGGTGTGGCCGAAACTGAGGTTCCCGATATCTATGCGGCAACTTACACTTTTGGCGGCAAAAAAATTCTTTTGATTCGGCAAGCCACTTACGCGCCAGAAGATTTTGAACCTTCGCTTTACTTAGCGGCTTATTTTGCGATCTTGAAAGAGTATGAATCAAAGGTCGACGTGTTGGTGATCGACCAGACCCACAATCCCGGTGGAGATGGTTCTTATTGCACGAATTTCTTTGGGCTCTTGAATGATGTCAACAAAGAGGCACCAGTGCAAATGTGCCGGGCCGATCGCAAATGGATGGATGACCTTTCAAGTTCTGAGGGCGTAACGGATCCTGAAAGTTTGGCTGTGGGGATCAGTATGGCTAAGGAAATCGAAAAGGCTTATGACGCCGGAGATTGGCTGTCGTCTCCATTGCCGATCTTTGTGGGCACTGAAAATGTTCAAGGGGGAGGGGCTTGGAATAAACCCATCTTGGTGCTGATTGATGAGTTGGCTGGATCGTGCGGAGATGTTTTTCCGATGTTGATTCGCGATAACAAACGCGCAAAGCTTTTTGGCCAACGCACGATGGGCCTGGGTGGCAACGTTGAGCCTGTAGTGACCCTCCCTTTCTCACAGGCGAAACTAAACCTGACCCGTGGATTGTTCATGACTCACCGATCAGATGGAGTTTATGACGAGAGCAATTTTGTCGAAAACAATGGGGTTCAGCCAGATTATCCTTATAGCCACACAGTCGAGGATTTTCGTGGCGGCTTTGTCGGCTTCATCGAACAGTTCTCTAACAAGGCTGTGGAGCAAATTGCTCCCTAGACGAACAGAGCAAATTGCTCCCTGAGAACGACCAATTCCTTCTGAAAGCGGAGTTTGAGTGGCTGCAGGCTGCTCACGCTCTGATCAAGTGACCCAATTTTCGTCACAATCACAATTTCCAAATTTTTGAGAGGTCGTTTGCACCTCTCAAATTCATTCAGGCGAAGACCTCGCCGATTATTTTTGTTATAATGTGTTCTTACCTTGGCTCTGCTTTTGCTCCTTCCGCCGAACGCGATTGGTCCAACGCGATTAGTCCAATGATGGAGTGGCAATGATTTTAAGATTTGCTTTCGGTCTCCTTTTATCAATGTTCTTTGCACAAGGGAGCCGAGCGGATGACAAAATTGATGCATTTGTGGACATCATGGCTGTCACCGAAAAAAGTGAAGTCTATCATTTAATGACCAAAGCCTCGGACTATGAGTCCGTTCAGGCCGATCTCAAAATCAATGAGGCTAAATCTTGGAGCGGAATGGCTGATTTCTTTGACGCGGGTCAGGTCATTGGGAGCTACAGCATATCAAAGACCAACGAGTACAATCAGCAACAGTATACAAGCCGGGCGGGCAAACTCGAACAAGACTTTCGAGGAAATCGAATTTCTCAATCACTGAGTGTTTCCTTGGGAGTTTCGCTCGGTAAAGTCTTCTCATTTCGCGAAAATCAATTGGACGTCAAGTTGGGTGAGGTTGAGGTTCATGCCAAACGAATGAGTTTAGCCGCCGACGCCGCTCAATCTTATTTCAGCTTTTTACATCTCAATGGGTATTCGAAGATGTTGAAGACATTGGCGAGTTCGTTGAGAAATTTGATTGCGGAATCTCCGTCCGTCAGTCCATCTTCGCGGGCCACCTTGAATACATCAATTTCAGTGTCTTTTGACGAACCCGCGTTGACGTCGGAAAACGGCGCCAATCAGGCCCTCAATAAAATTTATCAATATGATCCTGATTTTGAAAGCGTCATGGGCCGACGGTCCGAAGATTTTCAAAAACGCGTGCAGGCGGAGTCAGCGAATCAAGGAACTTCCGGGGCTCAGCATTTTGATTACCAGTCCGAGAGGATCATTGAGCTTATGATGAAATTGCATTCAAAGGCGGCTGATACACTTTTTAAAATTCCGATTGATGCGAAGACTGCGTACGAGGAATCCAGCGGCAACGTCGCGCGCATTGAATCTGAAATTCGCGAGAATCTGGCCGTCAATCGTTGGTTTATAACGATGAATTCGGCGGGCCCCTTCTTTGCGGTTAATTTTACCAAAAGTGCCAACAACAGTCGCCAGATGGCCCATGGTGAGCCCACGGAAATTGATGGAGCTTCTTCATTTTTTACGGTTTCATTTGCGCTCAACGGCGGATTGCCGTTTCGGTTGGTGTCGAACAGTTTGTTAATTGACGCTAAAAAATTACAAACCAAGGACATCGAAAAACAGGTGTTAACTTTGTTTCGAAATAAATATTCAGATCTAGACACTCTCGAAAAACAATTTAAAGTTCACTTGGAAACGTATCGCGGAATTTTGCTGCAATTGATGCCCATTTTCGAAGGCGAAATCGACGCGACGACGGCGATTCAAATCGTGTCCTTGTTTTCCAGCTTAAGTTCAGCTGTGAATAAAATAAATTCTGACAATACGGCGATGACAAACAAGCGAGTCGAGATTTTGACTTTGATGGGGACTCTCCTCGAGGAGGTTGGAAACCGGGACGCCAATGCAGAAAAGTCTGTCAAACCCAAATTTAAAGTTAGAGCCAAAGTGAAAAGTTGAGCCTGAAAGCAATGATAAAATATTTGATGGCAATCCCAATTCTGTTCGCCTTGCTCTCTGGTGACAGAGTGTGGGCCTCGACGTCAAGACCAGAAGGACTACCAGAAGGACTATCTGACAAATCAGGTCTCCTCCAGTTTTTTGAATCGTGGACCGCGGACTCAGGAAGACTATGTCCCCCGCTCACTTTGGGCACCGATGGATGGAGCTTCAACGCCATTGAAGGTTTTTATAACGGGGCCACGAATGCCTGCGATAAGGCTGAGTTTGCTTGGCAGCTTCAAGGATTGAGTGAAGAGTCTGTGACTGAAAAAAAATGGGCCGACCGGGCCCTCCAAAATCTCTTTGCTCATAAGGATCACCGCGGGGCCCTGACAGCATCGCTCGCTCTTTTGCGCGACAGCTCGTCGTTGGCGAAGGATGCAGAGTTTCGACTCTGGCCACTGCGTATCGCGATGGCGGCATATAGAGACTTCGGGGCTCAGCGGGATCCGCAGTCTTTGAATTGGCTGTTGGGTTTGGATAGCGATGACCCGCTCGCCGTCTATATGCGCCTCAGCGAGTACGCCCGAGACTTTCCGGATCGCGCTGGTGAGGGAGAGTTTCACAAACTCGAGTTTGACGCCTTTGGCGAATTTTTTTTACGGCTGCTGGAGAGGTCTAAGTTTCACGCAACTTATGTGCGGGGCACAATGGTCGATTGGATTCGGAATTCTCAAATGCCAATGTTGGCTCGCTTCGGAGTGCTAAACCGTGTGCCTAGTTTGTTCTGCACTTATTTTGCGAATCGAGCTGCGGGTTCTGCGGTCGATGGCAATTGCAAAGCGACCAAAGAGATGCGGCAAAGTTACCTTCAATTTATCAAAGCGGTGATGGAGGAAGTGCCTGCCTACGCGCTTTTGGTGCAAGAGTACATTGTTGTGGCAGAGCGGCTGAGCGAACTCCTCACGGATCCCCATCACGCTGGCGATTTTGCCGATGATGTCTTGAAGTCGTCGATGTATGACTGCGGCGACGGTGACGTCGGAGTCAATCCCGAGACCTGCGACAAGTCGGCGGTCGTCATTGATCGCGCCTGGATCCAAAAGAAATTGAAATTTCAGGCTGAGCAATTTCGTCGCACAATTCCTTCAAAGCAGTGATGTGAGACTGCTGACGGGGGCAGGAGCTGTGGTGCAATTTTCTCAACACCCCGCGCGGAGAGAGTCAGATTGACCCCATCCGCGCAGCTTGCAGTGTTTCAGAAATGAAATCGAAAGCTCGTTGAGCGCTGGGTCTTCAAAGTGTCCAAATCAAAATATTGTCGACTGAGATTCACGGGTTAGGATCAGGGTGGTTCGCGCTTTTCGTGTTGGAATTTCCGTTCTTGTGGCGCAACTCAAGGCAGCGCAGAGGTTTGGTCTCAAGCTTGCTTATTGGAGGTATCACGCCTTGTTCTGGGGACATTCTGGATGACAGGGCCGATTTTAACCAAAGGGGTAAAAATGAAAAAAATGATGTTTGTTCTGTTTGCCGTTGCCACATTGGGTGCGTCAACTCAGGCTTTTGCCGGAAATGACTGTCCTACCACCAAGTATGACGAATATGGTCGCTACTTAGGCACCAATCACGAAAACAGCTGCCGCGAAGCCTACAATGAATGTGTCAACAGCCTGTTGAGCTCGGGCCAGTGTGGAAGCTGTTCAAATCAAAGCTACAACTCAGGCCTCATTGGCCGATGTGGCGGCGGCGGTGGACGCGATTGTCCGACTGATTTGTATGTGAATGGTCGCTACGTTCGCACATTTCACGAAAATCGCTGTTCAGATGCTGAGCAAGAGTGCGCCAACTATGCTCGCAGTCACGGTTACTTCCAATTTCAATGTGTTAACTAAGCTGATTTAAATTTAGGTAGTGTTTTTTAATTCTGTTTTTTTAAAGAGGTGCTTTGGCGCCTCTTTTTTGTTTGAGCACTTGTTTGATTGGTCGGGCGAGTGACTCAGGCGTTTGCAAAAGCCGGAAGGTCGATCAGGAAGCACGTGTTTTTTGCGAGTGTGTCACCGCACAGGTGGCCGCCATGCCGTTGAATCAAGTTCGCAGAAATTTGGAGACCGATACCATTTCCCTTGTCACCTTTGTTTGAGGTGGGGTGAAGAAGAAGGGCCTCCACCTGGTCCGGTGAAAGATCTCCACAATCAGAAATCCGCAAATGGACACGCTGAAGATGAGCTCGAGCTGAAATTGAAATCCAAGGATTTTCTTTTTGGGAAATGGCGTCCATCGAGTTGCGAATCAAATTGCCAAGCACCAGTTGCAGTTGAACAAAGTTTCCATGAACACGCAGATTGGAATCAACATCCATTTTCAGGTTTTGCAAGTTGCGTTCGCGCAGCTGGGGGGTCATCAATTCGACGGCCTCGTGAATCAATTTGCTGACCGGAATGGATTCGGCATCCTGCACTTCGGTGCCGCGCAAAAGCGCGAGATAGCTGTTGATGATGGTGATCATCGTTTCCGAACTTTTCCTCAGGCGATTCAGGCAGGCGCCAATGTTAGGAGCTTTTTCGATTTGATTTTCGTACCAGCTCGTTAAGAGGTAAATATCGATGGTCATGACCGACAAGGGGTTGCGAATGTCGTGGACAATTCCGCCCGTCATGAACGCAGCAGCTGCGCGCTTTGACGTTTCCGACACCTGGTCCTGCAGTCCCTGCCATTTCTTTCGATTGAGCCGCTGGTAGTAGAGCCGGATCCGCAGAACTTCGGGCAATCCACCAAAAGCCAGAAGGGAATAGGCCGTCGTTGGCACAATGAAATTATAAATCGTTAAATCATGCAGAATGAAAACGGCATTGAGAAAAATTCCAGCTAAAATCAACGGCTCATAAATTCGGTGTTTCCACATCTGCTGGCAAAAACAAAAGAAGACTAGAAATTTGACGGTGATGGCAAAGAAAGCAAGGGTCAAACCATACGAATTGGGAGTGCCTCGATAGAAATTTAAAAGATCGGTTTTGTTGACATTGCGGGCGATGAGTTCAAAGAGAAAGGGTTGAAAAATGAGAGAGGCGAGGAGGTTGGCGGTGCAAATGACGAATATCAAAACAGTTGCCCACGTCAAAACCTGCAATGACTTTGAATGAATCGACAAAAAGCGACGAAGAGAAAAAAGATAACAGACGTTGAAAATGGAAATCAGAAAGTAAATAACCGAATTTGCTTGCAAGGTTTCCTGCAGCCAAATTAGGTGATAGCTCGAAACCCAGGCGAAGCCGGTTATCAGCGCAGCCGCGAAAGTCATTGCCACAAAGAAATGCGCTCCATCTTCGCGATGCACTTGGTGATCTCTCAACGAAAGAAAGCCGCTGATGACAAGAAATACGAAGAAACAAAACAAAAGTTCTAAGTAAAATCTAACTAACATTCTTGAACTTTCGATGTTGACTAACCGCGAGTCAATCCAGATAGAACAGTGCGCAGCCACAGAATAAAAATTTGACTCCCAATTCTGCCTCTCTGTAGAAATAACCAAGACCTTTAAATATAAGCCAATAATAGGGTTTGGCGTTTCTACCAGGCACCGTAAATGCCTGACTACGAGGAGGACTCATGCGGGGTATTTTATTCCTGTTGGGATTCACTGGTTCATTGGTGTTTTCAATCACCGGTTTGGCCAAGGGGGACTTTCCCACCGGTCCCGATCTGTCTCTCACCCCGGGCTCTCTTTGTCAGTCTGCTGACGAAATCAGATATCCTGAAAAGATCTCCTACTGTCGCCGCGACGTGAGCACGGGCACTAAGCGTCAAATCATCAAGGAGTATGATGAAGAGTTGGGCTATCGGGTAGGATCTTTGAATCGGCAAGATTTTAAAATCGACCATTACATTCCCCTCTGTGCTGGTGGTAGCAATTCGCGCAACAACCTCTGGCCGCAACATGAATCGGTGTTCAACGTCACTGATCCTCTTGAACAGCTGATGTGTGAAAAGATGGCAGACGGAGTTCTTGCGCAAAAAGAAGCGGTGGATTTGATTCGCGAGGCGAAGGCCGATTTGTCGACAGTGCCAGGGATCATCGAACACCTGCGTGCACTCTGATTTTTCACAGCGGTTTTAAAAGATTTTAGAAATTCAGTTGGCGAGAATGCAAATCAGGTGGACCATTTGCAATCCCCAAGTGGGCTTTTTGAAAGGAACGGGTCGCAATGAAAAACGCTATGAAACACGCAATGAAAAACAATGTCAGAAAAGTAGTCAGCGGAGTCGTCGGTCGCTCTGTTTCCGCAATTGCAATCCTGATTTTAGGGACCACGGTCAGCCACTCGACTTTTGCGCAGGTCGGAGCCACGGCTGAAGCGAAAATGGAAGCGAAGAGTGGCTCGAAAGCCAAGGGCACGGTGATGTTTGAAGAGACCGCGGCGGGACTGAAAGTCAGCTACGATCTGAGTGGTTTGGCTAAGAGTTCAAAGCTGGGATTTCACATTCACGAAAAGGGGGATTGCGGCGGCAAAGATGCGAAAGCGGCCGGAAAGCATTACAAAGAAATCGCTCCCACTGGTGGCACCTCGACAGACAATCCGCAAAAGTACGCGGGTGATTTGCCCGAAATCGACTCTGATGCGCAAGGTGTAGCGAAAGGGTCTTTCGAAATCTCTCAAGTGTCTTTGAAAAAAGATCACCCGATTGAGGGTCTTGCTTTGATTATTCACGGTGGACCGGACGACGTCACAAAAAAATCTGCGCCACGAATTGCGTGCGGAATCATTAAGTCCATGTAGGGAGTGTTGATCTCTTAACCAGGCTAGTTTTGGCCGTGAGCGTGGAGGCTGTGGCAACTCCGTGCCGGTCTCACGTTGGGACGTGGTTGCCGTATTTGTTCTCTAGGGCTCGCAAGCCAAAATGATAGCGCGCGGTTTGACTGAAAAAATCTGCGAAGGCGGCGTTGATAAGCCCTCCACCGGCAGCTCCAATCACCGGCAGCAGTTCGGCCATGGCCTTTTGAGAGACGGCCGCCTCAAATCGAATTCCAATTCGTGAAAGCAGGCGGGCTAAAATCGGCAAAGAGCCTTGATCTATTCGGCGAAGGAGTTGGGCTACGGTTTGGCCTGAGAGAAGGGGTGCGGCCTCTTTGATAAATTGGTTAAAGGCAATCCGTGACGTCCAGTAGGCAGACTCAATCGCATCATCTTGGTCTGTCTTTGCCGAACCTAAACTTAAAATGTAGAGGCACTCCAGTTGTATTTCGGGTTTGCTGAGGTCAAATCCAAATTCTGCTGCGGTGGCTGCAATCGATCTCAGTATCAACCCAGTTGTCAGCGGCAATTCCACCGGCAGTGAGAGCCATCCCACGAAACCACCAACGGCGCCGGAACCAAATGCAGCTGCCGTATGAATTCGAGACGTAAATTTGGATTTTTGCAAAGCCTTGGCCATATCTTCGGAAGGTCGGGGGCGAAGCGAGGTCAACACCAGTTGAAATCCTTTCCGTAGCGCTGCTTCTGTAGCTCGATGTACGATTCGCTGGTGTTTCTCAGGCAGGGCGTTCAGAAGTTTTTCAGCGGGCCGCCCGAGCAAACTAGCCATTCGAATCAAGAAACTTGGTTCTTCCAAAAATCTCTGAGCGGCTTGAATAAATTCTCGCTCGGTTTCCGAACAGAGCTCTGTGTTGATATTCGGTGGCGCAGGGTTCTGTTGCGATTTTTTTTTATCTTGCGTGTCGGTCATGAAAGGATTGAATCATGAGTGGCAAAAAATAGCAGGTCGAGAGTTGCCGAACTCTCCTAAATCGGTCAAAATTCAAATTATGAAACTGATTTTGTTTTTTATTGTGGCTTCCTGCTCTTTCTTTCTGCCGGCTTGTGTAACAGAGTCCGAAGTGCCCCAGACTGAGCGATACACACTGACAAAAAAAGAGCTCGAGACTCACGGCGCGAAGGTTTTTGAAGGTTCCAAAGCCAAGGTGAGTACAGCCGCGGAAGAGGCTTTGAAAACCATGGGGTACACTATTTCCACGCGCGATCCCAAACGTGGATTGATTGTCACAGAACCGATGTCGATCACAGGAGTTGTTGAAAACCGTGCTAGCCGACAGCAGTTTCGAAAATACGTGATCTCTGTCGAAGGCACTGCCGAGCGCGCAAAGGTCACCGCCAAGCCTGTCCTTCTTTCAGGCACCAAAGACATCTCTTCACAGAAAGTTTGGACTCTCGACGGCCCCGAAGGCGAAAAGGTTCGCTGGGAAAAGTACTTCGAACTCGTGGGGCACTTTCTTTAGGCACCAATGGAGCTGCTCAAAACAGTTCTCTCTCGAAGGCCGTTCATGTCGGCGGGTCCACTTGCGTTTTTGTTAAATCTAGGCAATTGTTTTTTCGATGGACCCTGACCCCGGTATTTTAGTTCCTCTTCTTTTTGTACTCATTTCATTTTTGTTGGTTGGCTTGAACGGCTTTTTCGTCGCCGCGGAATTTGCAATTGTCAAAGTTCGAAGGACGAGGCTCGAAGAGTTGGTGGGCCAGGGGCACAGCGCTGCTCGCATTTCAATTCTTTGCGTTGATCAGCTGGACGAATATCTGTCAGCCACTCAGCTCGGTATTACGCTTGTCAGTTTAGCGCTGGGTTGGATTGGGGAAGAGTCTTTCTTTCGTCTTTTTGAAATCGGATTTTCGGGAGTTTTGGCCGGCCATGAAGACACCCTTCATGGTGTGTCCTTGGCCTTGTCGTTTTTTGTGATCACACTTCTTCATGTGGTTTTGGGAGAACTCGTTCCGAAGAGCATGGCCATTCAACGGGCCGAAAAAATCACGCTGCTGGTGGCAAAGCCTCTGCGCCTGTTTTACAAGGTCGCATCGCCCTTGATTCGAATTTTCAGTTGGATCGCAGCCTTGGTGCTTCGCCGCATTGGCTATAGTGGGGATGAAGAGAGCGCACTGTCTGAAGAAGAGTTGAAACTTGTCATGAAAGAGTCTCACGAAGAAGGAATCATCTCAGATAGTGAAGCCCAAATTATTCATCAGGCTTTTCAGTTTTCCGATAAGCGGGCGCGCGATATTATGATTCCTCTGAAAGATGTGGAGTTTTTGTCTTTAAAGAAATCGCTCGAAGAAAATCTGGTGGTGACTCAAACGAGCTATTACACCAGATTTCCGGTTGTGGCAGATGACTTGCAAAATATCGTCGGCGTCGCGCATATGAAAGATTTTTTAAGAGGTTTGACGAAAGAGAGTTCAATGACCGCAATTCACAGCTCTTTGAGACCTCCTGTTTTTGTCGATGCCTCGATGAAACAAGATCAGCTGATGAAACTTATGAATAAAACTCGAAATCACTTGGTGATTGTCCAGGAATCAAAGACCAAACAGAATCTAGGTATCGTCACGCTGGAAGATATTCTCGAAGATCTGGTGGGCGAAATCACCGACGAGCATGGCAACTAGCGAAAAAACGTCTCATTCAAGGCGTCGCGATTTCAAGGTGGTTTGCCCCTTCGTTTAGCTCCATCGTTTGTTCATTCATTCGGTGGGGGACTGAACTGCAGAGTAGGGAAGAGGGAATCCGTTTCGAATATCGATACGCCCAGAGCAATGACTCGATCGTTGCCGCCCTCCTCATTTTCTTTGATTTCGATTTTTTCCGCAATGATCGATCGAACATTTTCAAAAAAACGAAAGTACTCAGCTCTCACTTTTTCAAGTTGAGAATCTGAAATGGAAAAAAACAAGTGGCCAAATAGATCTTTTTGCGGTGGCGAGGTGAGCATCTCCACTTTCGTCATGGCCGCGCGATTGAGAAAAGCCTTTTGCTGCTTAGAGACTTCAAAGTTTCCACGGGTGTCGGTGTTCTGCGCTCGAATGGCATAGAGACCATCTATCATTTGGATGAGATTCAACTTTTCGCAGAGGGAAAGAATTTTTTCGATCTCCGCTGCAGGGGCGCCAATCCATTGGGCCAATTTCAGAGTGCTATGGGCCGGAAGGTTTTGATACTTTTTTAATTCGAGGTAACGAAGCACCAAGGAAAATCCAGGGAAAGACTTTGCCAACTCGGCTTCGATCGTTTCACGATCCTCTAAAATTTTCAGTTCGGGTAAAGTGAGCTGCGGAGCCAGGGTCTTCACAAATTTTACAAAAAGAGATCGGCGAAAGTTATAAAGAACCCAGAAGAAATCGGGAAGTGTCGGTTGGGTTTTTCCCTGTGTCCATCGGGCGATGACAAAGCGGTTCAATCCCAATCGTTTGGCCACCACGTTGGCTTTCGTCCCGGTGAGCAAAATCAGTATCAGTTTCTGGGAATCCTCTGGCAGGAGATTGGGCTGGTAGGTCACAAGCTCAAGAGCTTGCGGCAAGGGGGCCTTTGTGACGTCTGCGAACTTGACAAAGTCGGTCCAGCGCATCGGTCGCTCGGCGGTTTCCCATCGACTGATTTGGTTGACGTGCACACCCAGTCTCTCCGCCAAAAGTTTTTGGGGAGAATTGTTTCGCAATGTTTTTAGAAGTTGCGCAGCAATCCCGATCATCTGCTCTTGAGTCAATTTTGTAGCTAGCATCGCTCACCCGTCTGTGCACATCAACGTGCAAAAAAACTGCAAAACACTTTTCTATTTATTTTCTATTTAATAGTCCATGACCTGAAATGCAAACATCAGAGAGAAAATATCACGACTCGCTCTGATTTTTTTGTCGAGTTGGTGATCGACTGTCTTTCATTTTTCGTTTTCCGAAGCCTTAAACTGAAACCGTTGCAACTCGGCCTGGTTTCGCATTTGCAATTTATAAAATTCGTTAATTTGGAATTATCCAACTTACAAGGAGAAGAAGATGAAAAAAAATATTCTTACTGCTGTCGTGCCCCAATTGGTTCTCGTGATCGCCACACTCGGGGCCTGCGTCGCGAGTCAGGCCGCCACCGCTGAAGAGGGGACAGAGCGGACCAATGCGGCTCTAAAAGTATTCGGAGAGAAATGCTATAACGAAGGAACTTATGCTTTGGCCGGCAATGTGGCTGGCCAGGGACTTTATACGTTTGAAG
This sequence comes from uncultured Pseudobdellovibrionaceae bacterium, assembly GCA_937900305.1. Classification (GTDB taxonomy): domain Bacteria; phylum Bdellovibrionota; class Bdellovibrionia; order Bdellovibrionales; family Bdellovibrionaceae; genus CALCCV01. Next base: position 14,171 of record CALCCV010000028.1, read on the forward strand.
ATATGTCGCCGGCAATGATGGACGACAGTATCTTTCCAAAAGTGATTCTAGAGATGGCGAAGTGTTTAGAGAAGGAATTGGAAACTAAGAAATAGGGCCCTTCTTGCTGGTCCATCTTTTCATTTGAAATTAATTGAATTGAAGGCGTGCGCTTGCGCGTCTTCAAATTCGATTTTGGTGAATGCAATTTCGCAATTTTAAATTCTTTTTATTTCAGGTTCATTGAGTCGACAGCGAGATGTGGTCGAGTTAATCCGGATTCGCTCAACCATTTCTCATAAGCACCTGGCCTCCGTCGTCGATGGTCAGAAGTCCTTCCAGACATGCTTAGTGCTTTGAACTTCGCAGATCTCTGCAAAAGGCAGCTGGCAACTCTCTTCGCATGACAGACTGGTAGTGAGTAGAAGCAACGCCGCCGCGGGAGTGCAAGGATTATCTCATTTCGAAACAGGTCCATGCTTTGCAATGAATCTCATCAGGCTTGCTCGCCGTGCATGAGGAGTGTTTATGAATCGTGGTGTCTTGCTGAAATTCTTCATTTTAATGATACCTAGCTTTTTGTCATGTCTTGGTCATCTGTCCACAGCAAATGCAGACGCTTTGGGAACCATCCGGGGAGGCTTCAGCATCCAAGACAAACTTAATTATGATCCGAAATTTATTCATGGAGACATTTGCAATTTCGCGGATTTGATATTTACGCGAACTGATCAAGCAGAGCGATTTCACAATGAGCGTGGAATTCCCTATGTCGACAGTGCTGGTCGGTCCGTTTATCAGAAATTGCTAATTCTTTCAGGTTCCGAGGAAACTTGCTCTGTGTACACGAATATGGAGAGGGGCGAAGGGAAATTGTCCGGTAGCGGTTGGAGATCAATTAGTGAACTTGTTTCATCCGGGACCCTAGATCGCATGCCGATCAATGATGTCCTCGGGCTGACGATTAAGAATTGGGTTTTTTCTTCCGACAAGCGCAAGACAATCGGCGGCATCGTATCTCAGGCCCCCCCGGCGACGAACCCACGCAAACTATTTACGTTTAGCAACGATCAATTGAAAAGGAATTTGGTCTTCAATTGCAGCCCTGGAATGACAAGAGAAAACATTGGCCAATTGGTGCCAGCCAACCTGACCGGGTCTGCGATCATCCAGAGAGTGCAAAGTGATCGCACGTCCCGCCCATAGGTCTCCGTCGCCGTTGGAGCCTGCGGTGGCACGCCAGGCTGTGAGATTGTCCAACGTTTTGTCAGTTGTTGGCCGATCGGTGACGTTCGGTTTGATAGTCAGTTTAGTAGCCAGCCACTTCTGTCAGGCTCGGGGGTCAGATGACCGTTACCGATTCAGCAAACAATTCAGCCAAGGACTCGCTAAGGAAGGAGAACTTCAAAGCTGTGTTAATCGGGGTCTGGCAAATGTCGAAATGGTTTGCTCGACTCTTTTCCATATCTCTCACTCGAGCCATTTTCCAAGGCCGCTGCCTCTATTTGAGTCCAAATTGTGGAGGGTTTGGATGACCACAGGACCGCATTCGTCGGGTCAACCGGGGTTTCTCAAGAATGCGAACTCTGCTGCCAGGGAAGTGTTTATTCCCTGGTTTTTGGATAATAAAGGGGGATCGTTTGAGCAGATGCTCCGAAGCATGCACAGGGTGTCGGCGACAGGCTTGCCTGCCCAAAGAGAAGAGTTCACAGGCCTCGATAACTACTCAAGTGCGGACGTGTTTCCCGGAATGTCTCGGGTAGAGGTGCTCGAAATGGATGAAGCTGGGATAAATGCTTTCGGGGGAAGAGAGAAGTTTGAGGCGGCCGTTGCCCACTTGCGGGGAAATCAGATGTGGACTCCGATGGTCGTGAACCGTGAGCTTTACATGCGCAAGTTCAAAACACTTTCCGAATTGAAAAAGGAAGGCACAGTCGTGGAGGACAAGTACCGAATTGTGATTCCACAACGGGGACGGAGCATCGCAATTCTTGCCGATTTTCAGACAGAGGGAGATTTGGTTAAAAGAGTTCAATGGGATGTTGTTCCGCCGGGCCTCTCGCCCGAAGGCAAGATTCAGAATGTGTGGCAGAGGGTGGATGATGCGCGCGTCGTTGAGAACTATAGCTATTTTCCTGATGAACGTCAGCTTCCATCCTTCATTCGTGAAGCAGAAAGGTTGATGAACGAGATTAAAGCTTTACCGGTTTTACCGAATGGCAGCGGCAGCCACTCTCGATTGTTAGTTCTTCTCGCAGATTATTTTCAGGTCATGCTAACATCCCATTTTTTTTGCCGGATCAATTTTTCATTGCTAATGAATCAGGTGAACACAATTCTCTATTTGAATAACATGAACCCGGTTTACCATGAAGATTTGGACCGGTGGGCGATTGTGCTGCCCCCTGAGCAGTTCCGAGAGGTGTTCGTCGACCAAGTCCGAGCGTTTAACCCCTAAAACGATCCCGAATTCAAACGACCTGAACTGATCAAAGTTAACGACATCCACGAATTCGACTTGTGTTCGATGAAAGATCATTTTTTTCACTTTAAAAGATTAGATAGTGGCGCACGCCGTGTCCATCGGAAATGTTTTTAAAAGTTCAGTGGCCCGACAAACGTCAAATCACTTTCTTGGAGTTCACCGCTGTGAACTTCTTCAATCACAAGATGTAGAGGTTCTTTTGTGCGCGTCTTTAAATCTTCAGGGGCAATGCTGACGAAGAGATGTATCGTCTTGGACGTTTCTGAGGGAATGTCGTAGGATTCCGCAGGTTGAATGAGAGTGTGGGCAGAGAGAACATTTTTTGCCAGCTTTAATCTGAAGCTTTGATTTGTTTGAGCTTGATTGAAGAGATGAAGTTTAAAGTGATTCACAATTTTTCCATCGGGCGAAATCTGATATGGAGTTTCCGTCGCCCGCAATACGGTTGCTGCGAAAACTCTGCGGCCGGCGAGATGAAAGATAAATCCACCGATCATTAGGATCGCAATCGAAAAATAAGCGAGAACTCTTGGGCGTCGAAAAATGGATCTCGGTTTTGCGGCCAGGGATCGATAGGAAATCAAGCCAATGGGTTTTTTGAGCTTTTTCATGATTTCATCGCAGGCATCAATGCAAGCTGTGCAGCCGATGCATTCCATCTGCAAACCATTTCGAATATCTATCGCAGTTGGGCAAACTTGTACGCAGCGCTGACATGAGACACAATCTCCCGACCTTGACGAATTGGCGGGCGTACGGCGTGGTTCACCTCGAACCTCATCGTAAACGACTGTCTTGGTATTTGCGTCCAAGAGGACGCTCTGAAAGCGTCCGTAGGGGCACATGATGACGCAGAATTGCTCTCGAAACCATCCGAAATTGAAAAGAAGAATGGCAGATACAGATCCGACGCTCAGAAAGTAGGTCCAATTTTCTCCTGGGGGACGCTTCATCATTTCCCACAGCTCTGCGCTCCCGCTGAAACATGCAATGAGGCTGTGTGAAATTAAGGAGCAACAAATCGCGAAGAGTGCCCATTTTGTCGCGAGTTTGCCGATCTTTCTTAAACTCAATGGAGCTTCAGCTAATTTGCGCCTCTCGAGATATTTACCTTCAACCAAAATCTCTATTCGCCGAAAGATCGATTCGATAAATACCGTTTGCGGACAACCCCAACCGCACCACGCCCGTCCCCAGAGGACTGTGCTGATCATAAGGCTCAGCGCGAATAGAGCAAATATGAAGAAAATCAGAGGTGCATCATGAGACAAAAAGACCTGACCGAAAATTTCGAAACGCCGTCCGGGAATATCCAAGCGCAGAGCTTGAGTTGGACCAATGCGGATCCACGGCAGAGCCAAAAAAACACCTACGAGAAATGCATGAATCACGGTTCGCCGGCGATGAAATCGTCCCTTCACTTCTGCAGGAATAATGAATTTTCGGTTGCCAACTTCGTCGAGCATTGTAAGACGATCAGGGGTTGCCAATCTTTTCTCCTTGGGGAGCCTTGGGATTTTTCGGATGAGTTCCTTTTTGGGAGACGATGAAAGCCACCACCGCGCGAATTTCATCAGCTTGAAGCATGGCTTCCCATGGCGGCATTCCCTTTTCAAGAACCCCTGCCTTAACGATGGTTAATATGTCTAGCCATCGTCCTTGCCCGTGGAGCCAGTATTCGTCCACAAGATTAGGACCAATAAGACCTTGCAGTTCGGGACCGTGACAGGAGACGCAACGAGCTTTGAAAATCTCACGACCTAGATCCACGACGGTGGTTTGACCTAACAGTTGAGCCATGGACTCCTCTGTGTCTGGTGAGTTTATTTTTTCTTTTGTATTGGTCGCCTTCGCTTGTTTCTTAATTGTGCTGAGAGAGGTGTTGAGCTCTTCGATTTGCGTTGGCGCTGAGCCTGAGAAAAAGTGGAGGAAATAGATGAAGCTAAAGCCAATGGTGATTAGAAACGTCCATAGCCACCAAGTAGGCAAAGGGTTGTCAAATTCGCGAATTCCATCGTACTCATGATCTGTTAGAGATTCCTTTTCGTCAGACATGATTCACTCCTCAATCAAAGGCAGATTTGCCATCTGTTCATAGAACTTTCGAGAGCCAGCTCGCAAGAAGGTCCACGCTAAAACTCCGCCGAATACGAAAATGAAAATCAACAAAGCCAAGCTGGTCATGGGAATGTCCGTAAAAAATTTGAGTCCTTGCGCTAACATGCTAGTCTCCTTTCGGCGATTCAAGTGGTGGAATTTCAAGTTTTGATTTTTGTCCAAGTGATTGAAGATAAGCAATCAATGGGACGATTTCATATTCTGTGAGATCTGCAGGAGCACCCTGGTCCATCAGCTGTTTTGCTAAGTGCTTTGCATCCTTAACGGCTTGCAGATCGGCGTTGGCAACTTCTTCTGTTGAATAAGGAACGCCTAGATTCTGCAAAACGGAAAATTTTTTTCGTAGACTAAGAAAATCTGTCTTCTTTCGCAAGAGCCATGGATATGCGGGCATAATGGAGTTGGGAGTCACTTCACGTGGGTCTAGCATGTGTCTTAGATGCCAGAGATCTGGATACTTTTTGCCGATCCGAGCGAGGTCGGGACCGGTGCGTTTTGAGCCCCATTGAAAGGGCCGATCGTACATCGACTCAGCGATGGTAGAAGGAGCTCCATAACGCAAAACTTCGGCTGGCAACGGGCGAATCTGCTGAGAATGACAAACGTAACATCCTTCGCGAATATAAATGTCTCTCCCGGCAAGTTCGAGGGCGGTGTGGGGTTGCAGTTGAGAACTCTTTGGGACGTAATTATTTAAAAAAAGTGTCGGATATATTTCGATAATCGATCCTGCTAAAACAGCTAATACGGTGAGGACTGTAAAGGTCGGTACGAGGCCTTCAAGTCCGCGGTGTCCCTTTTGCTCCTCTGAGCTCAGCAGGGTGTCCATATTGCTGGTCACTTTAACCAGCCTGGATTGCTGTTTTGGCGCTCGTCGAATGGTCAAGATGAGATTGTAAAGCATTGTCAAAAAGCCAAGGATAAAAAGGCCGCCGGAAAATGCCCGCACCCAATAGAGAGGAATGATGCGCACGACGGTTTCAATAAAGTCTGGATAGACGAGGCGCCCCTGGCCGTCTATGGCGAGCCACATGAGACCTTGGGTGATACCCGCGACCACCATCGAAAGATAGTAGCCAAGCACTCCTAAAAAACCGACCCAAAAGTGAAATGTCGCAAGTTTTTTAGAGTGAAGCTCGGTTCCCCAAAGACGAGGCACTAAATAATACAGCATCGCAAACGTGAGAAATCCGTTCCACCCTAGTGCACCACCATGCACGTGACCAATGATCCAATCGGTGTAATGTCCGAGCGCACTTACGGATTTAATCGAAAGCAAAGGTCCCTCAAAGGTGGCCATTCCGTAAAAAGTCACCGCTGCAACAAAAAACTTTATAACAGGATCCGTTCGCAAAAGATGCCAAGAGCCTCTCAAGGTCAGCAAACCATTGATCATGCCACCCCAACTTGGAGCCCATAGCATGATCGAAAAAATCATTCCAAGTGTCTGCGCCCAATCGGGTAAAGAGGTGTAGAGAAGATGATGAGGACCTGCCCAAATGTAAATGAACACCAAGGCCCAAAAGTGAATAATGGAGAGTCGATAGGAATAGACCGGCCGGTTGGCAGCCTTTGGCAGATAGTAGTACATCAGTCCCAAAAATGGAGTCGTTAAAAAAAACGCAACAGCATTGTGACCATACCACCACTGAACCAAGGCATCTTGTATGCCCGCATATACGGGGTAACTCTTTAACCAGGAAACTGGAATTTCAATTGAATTTACCACGTGAAGAATCGCCACGGTGACGATAGTTGCGATGTAAAACCAAAGGGCGACATACATGTGTCGTTCGCGACGTCGAGCCAAGGTGCCGAAGAAGTTAACTGCAAAAATCACCCATACGACCGTGATGGCAATGTCGATGGGCCACTCCAGCTCTGCATACTCTTTGGACTGTGAGTAACCTAGTGGGAGTGTTATCGCGGCAGCCAGAATGATGAGTTGCCACCCCCAAAAATGTATTCGGCTCAATCGATCAGAGAACATACGGGTTTTCAAGAGACGCTGCGAAGAATGGTAAATTCCTGCAAAGATGGCATTGCCGGCGAATGCGAAAATCGCGGCGTTAGTGTGAAGCGGCCGAAGTCTCCCAAAACTCAACCACTCCAAATTCATATTGGCAGGCCAGTAGGCCAGCTGAACGGCAGCAAGCAAGCCCGCAAAGAAGGCCACCCCAGCAAAGACCATTGTAGCGATGATAAACATCTTTACAATTTGATCGTCGTATTCAATTTCTACGTAAGATAAAGAGTTAGATTTCATGTTTGCCTTTCTCAGAAGAGCTATCATCAGTCGTCAGAATTCGATGTGGCGCCGTTTCAAGATCATCCAGCTGTCCATGATTGGCAGACCAAACAAAGGCTGCTAAAAATCCCGCGCCCAGTAATAAAGAAATGGGAATCATGATTTCCAAGACATTCATTGGCGACTTCCCAGCCAGGTGCTGAACAAAATGAAGCTGCTACTCAAGGGCATCAACAGAGCCGCAATGAAAGGATTGATAAATCCTGCCAAGGCAAGGAGCCCACCTACGCAATTGTAGATAATCGAAACGCCTAAATTTTGTCGGATCAATCCAATTGCGCTGTTGCTGATATCAATAAATTTCACGAGACTCTTTAAGCTAGGATTGGCAAAATAGACCTGAGAACTTTTAATTGCGACGCCAACCCCTCCCGATAC
>CALCCV010000029.1 GCA_937900305.1 uncultured Pseudobdellovibrionaceae bacterium
GCACCACTTTGCACCAGCGTTTAACTGAGCGAAAAAAAGTTCGCTTAAGCCTCGTCTCTGAAATTCGCAACTGGCCCACACCAGTCACGAATGAAAAAGCAGAAGCCATTTGCGCACGATTCGAAGGCGAATTCACCTTCGTTCTGAAAAACTAGCGCGTACCGCCGCAAGCCTGCGCAACTTGCCGGAGTTCTTGCATGTCATCGCATTGATAAGAAGCCATGCGACTGCAAACATCATTGATGCAGCTACCGTCGACGTGTTGGCACATGCTCGCAGCCTGCTGAAGCTCCGAGATGTCATCACAGGCGTAAGAGGCCATATGGCTGCACACCGCATTCACACAGTCACCGCCGTAATTGCCTCGACACGATTGAGCCACAGTCGAAACTTCGCTCATGTCGTCGCAACCGTAACTCGGTAACCGTTGGCACATGGCTGTTACGCACTCTCCATCAAAATTTCCGGCGCAAGCTCGGCCGATCTGCTGAATTTCTGAAATGTCATCGCAAGCGTAAGATGGAAGGCGCGCACAAGCTGCATCTATGCAACTCTGCCGTCCTTCGGGTCGACACTCTTCACGTCCGTCAACGCGACTTTCGTGTCCCGAAAAACTGGAATCGGCTAGTTTCTTTTTAGCCAAGGACTTCAGATAAGTTCGAGCAAAATAGGTATCGGCCAGTTTTTGAACTTGAACCTGGTGTTGCTCAGGAGTGAGAGCTTTTTCTGCATTGCCTGCCGAAGGCACGGGAGAAGCCAGTGCCAGCGAACTCCATGCGAACCCACAGATGGCCAGAGTTCGCAATGAGGCCTTCCCGTTTAAAATTTCAATTCCATTTCGGATTCCGACGAATTTTTCAATCCATGTCCCAACGAATATTTCAATGAAAGATTTCATAATTTCCCCAGTAAAAAGTTTGAGAACTCTGAACCTTTAGCGAAATTAAAGTTTCGAGACAAGTTCAAAGAAGCTCTGACGACACTGTTGTTGATCCGGTCACATTCGCCAAGTCCACACCACGACGTTGACGTTGGTCTGTTCCAAACTTTTCGGCGATCGCCACTGTATGAACTGCTTTTTCATCATTCAACTGGGTTCTTTTTCGAAATCCGGCTTGGGCAAATAGTTGATCCAACTCATAAAGCGAACGTCTGCGCATGATCCAAAAATGTCCTTCTCGATTTTTCAAAACTCTTCCGATAAAATGCATATGCGGATGCCAAGGCAAACCCGTATAAATCACAATGCCACCCGAAGCTAGACAGTGCGAAACACCAGCAATCAGTTTGCGAGCTCGAAGATTGTCTGGAATCAACTCGAGCAAGCCCGACACAATCACCAGGTTCGGTTGCCAGGGCAGGTTTTTGTAAGATTTAAGATCCAAAGCATCACACTTTTCGAAAGACACTTGATCAAGTTGGAACGCCTTGGCCAATTCTCTACCCTCGCGCAGATTTTCATCTTTGTAATCACAAAGTCTCGCCTGAATGGAAACTTCTGGATTGTCTTTGATGGCTTCCATGACGTAACGGCCAGGGCCTGCGGCAACATCGAGTATCCGAACTTTTTCCCCACGCAGATGAAGAGTTTGGATCGCCGCGTGCAAGGTTTGTTGCAAATTGATCTTTCTCTCACGGATTCCCGACCAATTTAGAGAGTTTAAATAAAGGCGATCAAAAATTTTTCCGAGCACGAACGAACCGGTCGCCCGATTGCGATAAACATAATCAAGGGAAACTCCCGAATCAAATCCTGACTCCCAACCCAGCTTAATTCCACGACTCAAGCGGCCAATGGTGTTCATCGCCATTCGAATCAATCCGAAAGCCAACGAGCTAAATGGACCCATCGACTCAAGCAATGATCGATACTCTCGATTTGAAAAATCTGTTCCTTCAGCTTTGAGGTCAGGCCGCGTGTAACTCAAATTTTTGGCAAAACTTTCTAACACAAACTCGCGGATCATTGCGTAAACCTGGCTCTTATCAGATTCGAAGGCAAGACCGTGAAAAAATTTTGGAAAGACATGGATCTTTTTTAATGTGCTTCCTAGCGCTTCAAAAAATCGCTTTTGAATTTTGAGATCCACCACGCGATCCCGTCCCGCTGCCAAAATCAAAGTTGGCGTCATCAACGCTTGCGCGTCTTTCACCACTCGGCGCGAAGTGTTTGCCATATCCGACATGAAATCAACAGCGATACGTCGAACAATCAAAGGATCGGCTTCGAACTTGCGAGCCTCTTCCGAACTGTGAGTCAAGGCCGAGGAGGACCGACAATTGAGGATCGAGGCGTCTGGCTTGAATTTCGCAAACACTTTCAAGCTCCACGGCATCCATGGAAAACGCAATTTCACCTTAAAGGCGGGAGCCAAAAGCACCTGACTTCGAACACGAGGAGCATAGTCGTGAACCCAAGCCGTTGCCAAAGCGGCCCCTTCACCAACCGCTACAATCGCAATGTCTTCTTGAAGAATTCCATGTTCAACATCGATCCATCGAACATACTCTTCGATATCTTTAAGAACGTGCACAACGCTGGGAGCCCATCCGCGCGGGCCAGTTGTTTTACCGTGTCCTCTAAAATCAAATGCGAAAATTTCAAACGTCGGCAGATTGACTCCGTCAACCATGGTTTGCAAACGTCCTGAGTGTTCGGCTCCATCATGAAAAAATACGAGGGCCTTGCGTCGAGAATCCAATTGAAGTGAATCAGCATTATTTTTTAAAGCCGCATTTCCGGGCGAACTCGCAGGCCAGTGCCGACTGTGTAAAACTGAGCCATCCCAGGAATGGAAACCCATTTCAAGGCAACGCCTCATACAACCTCCTTGTTGTAGAAAAAAAACACTGAATGCAATCGTTTGATTATAGGAAGAGATCTCGCCGAAGTACAAGGCGAAAAACCCAGAATCGATAGACCACTCAAGAATCTGAGTCGACGCTTGCACTGCGGTTCCCCGCGAGACTTTTTGCTTTTAGGTGTTCATAAATTTTTCCATAATTCTGATCGCGATCAAATTCGCGTTCCACTCTAGCGCGGCCTTTCAAGCCCATTTCTTTTCGCAAACCCGAATTCTCCAGAAGAGTTTTCAAAGCCAATTGATAAGCCGGCAGATCCCGGAGTGGAGTCAAAAAGCCTGTCTGATCTTTTTCAACGGCATCCGCGATGCCTCCGTTGTCAAATGCCACAACTGGCAATCCACTGGCCTGAGCCTCTAGGTACACCAACCCAAAACCTTCGTCGATTCCGGGAAACGCAAATACATCAGCAGCCGTTAAAAGCTCAGCAATCTCGCTCTTGTTTTTTTGCCCGAGCACTTGAATTCTGTGATCAATCTCCATTGCCTGGTCTCGCACTTGCGAAAGACACGCCCCCCCGCCAACAATCTGCAAATCAAAATCCATCCCCTGCTCAAAAAGACTTTTCACAGCCTGCAACAGAAACAAAACGCCTTCGGTCTTGCGATCCGGTCGCAACATGGCCACACAAATCACGCGCAACCGAGCTGCACCTTCGTCCATACGCCTGACATTGAACTCTTTGATCGAGAGGGAGGGCGGAATGAGAGTGAATCGCTCGCTCCAAATCTCCCGCGGCCAAATTTTCTGCAATCCTGCGAGATCATCTGATTTATCTGTAAAAACGTGGGAGCTGGCGCGCAGAGCCCAGAGATTCAAAGCGTGCCCGACCTTCCACCGTGGATCGAGCTTGGGTCTTTCTGAATACATGCCTTCGAAAATGAAATAGGGTTTCGAAAAAAGTTTCGAATAAACAGATCCCAGAACATCAGGAACTTTGTAATAACTGTGATAAGTGAAAAAACAGTTTGGCTTGAACAGGGAAAGGCGAAAATAAATAATGGGCATTGATAGCAGAATTCGAACTGCGAGCAACGGCTTTCGCCACACCTCTTTCAAACGGAAATCTGAGTAAACGAAAACCTCTGCACCCACCGTTTGAAAATATTCAAAAAGCCCGCGCGCGATCTCGCGATCACCCGACGGTTCGGGGTGATCGATGGCCTTCATCGGCGCGAAAAAAGCAATACGAAGTTTTTGAGGAGGAAGACCTTTGAAACTCATTTTAAAAAGTCTAAACGCTCTTCAAATTCTTGGCATCGAAATTATCGAAGAAAATATTCAACTGGAGTTAAACTATCAACGATCGATTGATCTTCACCAAGCGAAGGGATTGAGCACCGGCGGAATTGATATCCACAACAAACTCATGAGCGGCGGCAAAATCAATTTTCTGTGGAGGTTTTTTGTCAAAGGACCAGCTCCAGGCCAAGGAAAAAAGGGCATAGATCCAGGCTTTGTGGCTAACAACGATGCATCGATTTTCGTGATCGACATAAGTCGCAGCCAATTCTAAAAAAGTCTGCACCCGTTTTTGAACTTGTCGCAAAGTCTCTCCACCGGGAGCTGCGAAATCAAGACCTCGCCACTCTTCGCCACCGGAGCGAGAAAAAATTTGATAATCTTCGGCCGATTGGCCTTCAAAATTTCCAAAAGACATTTCCACCAGATTTTCGTCGAGACGAAGATTGGACTTTGTCACTCGATCGGCAAATAAAATCAGAGCTGTCTCTTTCGCCCGCGACAGAGGACTAGACACGACGTTGGCGTTGGCAAAATCCAAAGGACAACGCCAGCGCCGGACCTCTGCTTGACCCGCCACACTCAACGGCACGTCGGTTCGACCCTGGAGAAGACCCAAGGCATTCCATTCTGTTTTTCCGTGACGTAGGACCAAAA
>CALCCV010000030.1 GCA_937900305.1 uncultured Pseudobdellovibrionaceae bacterium
AAATTTCGTTGGAACATTTTCGATGGGCTTCATGCTTTAAAGCTCTCAAGCAAAGCTGCTAAAATGTTTTTTGAAACTGACTAGGGGAATTTATGAAAAGGTTACGAACATACCACAGATCCCATAAAATGAGTGTCGGACGCACTTTGTTCGCGGTGCTTTTTTATGTGGTCGCAGTCCTGTGTGCACTGCGAATGGAATCAGTAGCTCAAGAAGTCACTGCTCCAGTTGCTAAAGCCGCCGCGAAACCAGCGGCACCGGCGGCGACATCATCAGGCATCGGCCAAGAGCGCGCAACTTTTGAACGAGCTCGCCAACTTTTTGCCAAACAAAAATTTGAGGAGGCGATCGATGAATATCGTCAGATTGGCAAAGGCTCTCAACGCTGGGTTTTGGCGAAGGAGGAAATTTCTTGGGCGATGTTTCGTCTGCGAATGCTCCCGCAAGCCAGTTCCGAAGTCCGCTCTCTCACCAATGACTTTATGGCGGCGCAAATAGATCTCGAGCCATTTTTGCTTCAAGGTCTCATCAATCTCTACTCCTGTGACTACAACAAAGTATTTTCCACGATCAAAGATATGAAGCGCTTAATGTCTGAATATGTTTCCCAAACTGAAAATTTAGCAGAGGGCCAAATCAACGAAACTCAGGCGGACGCCATTCACTTATTGATCGAAAACAAAGGTATTGGCAAATTCAAGCCAAAACACTTTATGTCACTTCCACGTCAATTTTATCTCGATAAGAAAATTCAAATCGCCGCAGCCTCTGGCCAAATGGATGTGATCGTTGGGCGTTTGACCACTCAAGCTCAGCTTGCCGATCAAAAAAATAAAAAAATGTTGCAGCATTTAAACTTGCTAGAAGTCGAAGCCTTGCAACGGGCCTTTGTTCCCAATCAATTTCGTGAAAAAGAAAAAACGGCCGTTCCGAAAGCCGCTGATCGCATGGTCTTCAACAACGACAATGACCTTTGGGCTGATGAAATCGAATATCTGCAATCGGATTTGTTCAAATGCGATTCTAAAACGGGGAGGAAGTTATGAAAAAGACAATTCAGTCCATAACAAATTTGATAGCGGGATTCGCAATGGTCCTCAACGTGGTGTCGTGTGCTCCTGAAAATGCCGATCTCACTGGCTACATGCCGCCAGCACCACCGCCACCGCCACCCGGTCCGCCACCTGCCAAACCTGAAGCACCTTGGGAAACCGTAGCTCTGCCAGCAAATCTGCAAGGTCCCGGAAAAACCATGCTGGACATCCTTTTCGTGGTGGATACATCGTCGTCAATGTGCTCGGACCAAACTCGACTGAAAGAGAACATTTCTAAATTTGTTGATGAGTTTGTTCTTAACCAAAAGATAGATTTTCATATCGGCGTGGTCGCCACTTGGGACTCAATTAAGTACGGACGCAATCGCCAATTTAAGAATGGGGACCTTCGCCCAGTTGTGGGGCATGAATCGGGCCAAAGATATATTTCTTTAGAAACTCCAAATTATGTTCAAGCGCTGAAAGACACAGTTCCGCTGCCCTACGAGCGCTACAGCCTGGATGACCCAGGTGGTGGAGATCCCAACACAACCGGCCCCGCCTATGAAGAAATTTTTTCTCCAGTTAAAGCCGCTCTGTCGGAGGCGCACGCCGCGGGAGTTAACAAAGGTTTTCGTCGCAAAGGTGCGCATCTGGCTTTGATCATGTTCACGGACACCGATGACAGAAGTCCCCGCTTGCCAGTGGAAAGCTTCGAAGAATTTCTCAACGCGCACATGGCTAGCAACGGTGGAAATCTGATCACCTTAGCCGCGCTTGCCCGATACAATGAGTACAAGCTGGAATTGCCCGAGTTTCAACTTCCATTCCCTCAACCAGAGGGAGGGAGCAACGTTTGCACCGATGAGGACACCGTCGATCCAGATCTCGTTTTTGCGAAGAGCGGACCTAAGCTCATCTCGAAGTTCATTGATGACACCGGCGGTAGCGCTTTTGACTTAAATAAAGATAAGCTCGATTTCGGTGAGAAGATGGTTAAGTTCGCGCGGTTCATCGTTCGAAAAACCATCAGCTATGACATCAAGCTAGCTGAACCCTTTGAGGCCAGCAAATCGAGCGAAATTGTGGTTTCGATCAATGGTCGAACCTTGCAAAAAGATTCAGCCAATGGATTTTCAGCTTATAAAGGTCAATCGGGAGCGCCGGATGTAATTCGCATTCACCGCGGCGCCACGTCAGAAGACGAAACGACTTTTGACGTACTGATCACCTATACGAAAGAAAAAAAGAAAGAATAATAGAATGCTTCCAGCTCTCAGTCTCAGCGCACACACGGTTGCGATGAGACTGAGTCACAAACCCGCCAGTTTTTGCGCGACTTCACCGGGCGCCTGCCGGTGCACTCGATGCCACACCTTTTCAATTGAACCAACCGACAAATCAGCATTTTTAGCCTTCAAGTTCGTTGCGATTTCAAAAAATTTTCGATCCAGCTCGCCCACGATCCAATGAACTCGAGACGAATTTTCGCGAATCAACGTCTCGAAATTTTTTTGACGAGCGAGGGAGAAGTTTTCCAGCGCACGAATCCAAAAATCTAAATCTGCCGGCGGAGAAGCGACTTGGCTCTTCTCAACCGGACCGAACGGAGGCTGCGCGCACCACAAAGCGTAAGCCCGCGACCAGTCTTCATTCGAAAAAGTGTCGGCCCATTTGGCATCACTTTTAAGACGCGCGGACTTTTCGTCTTCACTTGAAAGGCCAGGGTGGGTGGATAAAAACACATACTGTTTGGCCAATGTTGGCGCCACCTCAAGGAGGTGCAGAAGCAGGCGTCCTCCCAGCGAGTAACCAACCAGAATATCCCAGTCCTGTGACTTCAATTTGGTGACGGCCACAGCTTGCCAGTTTGCAAAACTGAGAGATTCCCGATTCCACTCAGGCCACCGAGAATAATCGATGATCTGCGGATCAAAGCGCTCAGCTGGGAGCCGGTCGATGAGGGGTTGCCATTCTTCAGGTTCACCGAATTGGCCATATAAAAATCCGATTCGTAAGGGCCGAACTGAAGTGCCAGGCGAACTCACACGTCGTTCTTCCAATACTGATCCCATTCGTTCAGCAACGTGGCCGTTTGCTCGAGATTCGGTCGCATTTCAATCATGCAGCGCTGAGGAAGATCCGTCGTCATCTCTTGCGGAGATTGCCAAAGAAAATACTCCCAATTCCACATTTTCGCCCAGTGACTGAATTCAATATCGTGAGCATTGATGAAAATATCTTTGCGAAAAATGCGTTCAAAAATTCGACCGCCACTGTTGTTGATGATTCCGATACGCAGGTTGTTCGTTTCCATCTGCGAACAAACCCATGGAGCCGATAGATCATACATCGTCGTCAAATCGCCAAACAGCGCCCAGTTCATAGCATCGGGGCGAGCCCATCCAAAGAACGTCGAAATTTGGCCATCGATGCCATTGGCCCCGCGACTAGCGGCTATGCGTTTGGGACAATAGTCAGGACTAGCGGCCATGTCCCACTCACGCACGGGCAAACTATTGCCCAAAAAAACGTTGTCGTTTTTGATGCACTCTGAATAAGCGCGAACCATCGCGTGTTCTGACAGCGGATATTTTTTTAAAAGCTCTTCAAAAAATCGATGGGCCTTGCGGTCCGCGGCCATCAGTTCAACAGTCGCCGAATTGTGAACCTGCACTTCGGCGCGAACGAGGGACTCGATGCTGGTAAAATGTTGCACTTGGCGGGAGAGTCCCGTGTAGTGATTGTAGCCCACGGACAAAATTGGAACTTCTTGCAACAAATCTTCGAAATCCCGCCACACCCGGGTCGTGGGCACTCCCCCGATGCGGACAACGGAGTCACAAACTTGAGTGCGCAAAATTTTTCTCAAAATGGAATCGCCCCCAAAAAGCTCGCAACTCTTGAGTGCAGGATGCCCACGCAAACCCGAAGGCCCTTCAAGATAAAGTGGGCAACCGAGATGCGACAGAAATTTACCCATCGGTTCACGACTCTTTTCAGGCAGAGTTCCGACGATGGCGAGCGGCCGGTGAGTTTTAAAAAAACTCGAGATGGCGACGACATCATTTTCACTCTGCGGGCGAGTGAACGTCACTCGTCGTTCTTTCGGAAAATCGAGCGCGGTCGGCACTTCAGAATCAAGGAGAGGCTCTTGAAAACAAACGTTCACATGAACGGGCTTGCGCCAACTCAAAGATTTCAAACTGAAGTGTGTATTTTCCATATCTAAATCAAAAGTGGCTTCGATGTAGTAAGAAAAAATTCCAACTTGGTCGATGGTTTGCGGAGCTCCGGACCCACGATAAGATTTGGGTCGATCCGCCGAAATCATAATTAGCGGCAGTGACGAATAGGTGCCCTCGATGGCAGCTGGCAAAAGCTCTCCCACCGCGGTTCCCGAAGTTGTGATCACAGCCACGGGTCGAAGAGTGGCGGCGACTCGGCCAAGCGCAAAAAAACCGGCGCTTCGCTCTTCAAAAAAATGATACACCTTAAATGGAAACAATCCATCCAGCAGCAACACGAAGGGACTGTTTCGAGCACCTGCACAAAGACAGATTTCTTTTACGCCCGTGGTGAGGAGCTCCACCAAAACTTTTTCGGCCAATTTCAAATTTGTCGTCATCATTCTGCTTTCGTCAACATCGCCTGAGTGGCTCGTATCTTCGCACAGACTTCTTGCCACTCAAGCGCGAAGTCACTATCCCGCGTGACGCCGCATCCAGCCATCAGTTTCACCGTCGCCGAATCTGCCCACCACTGATAAGCCCGAATCGCAACGACCATCTGAGCTTCACTTTGCCCGTGTTCATCTGTTATCGAAAATCCGATGGGAGCACCAAAAAATCCCCGCTTTCTATTTTGGTGAAGATCACGCATCCAAAGGGTGCCTGCGGTCGAAGGAAAAACGCCCAGCGCCGGTGTTGGATGAAGTCCGCGAATGATTTCGACATCGTTGACGGCCAACAACTCACAACTCACCGGTGTAAAATCGTGAATCAACCGACCAAAATTTTTCGAACGACGCGAATGGAGTGTGATGGTTCCCATCGTCCGCAGTTTTTCACAAACATCTTGCACCACCAAACTGTGCTCATCGTTCAACTTTATTTCATCTTGCAATTCAAAGTCAGACGCTTCGGCTGGACGGGTTCCCGCCAGAGCCATGGTTTGCAAATGCGAACCGGTTCGCCGATACAAAAGTTCAGGGCTAACTCCT
Source organism: uncultured Pseudobdellovibrionaceae bacterium (assembly GCA_937900305.1). Classification (GTDB taxonomy): domain Bacteria; phylum Bdellovibrionota; class Bdellovibrionia; order Bdellovibrionales; family Bdellovibrionaceae; genus CALCCV01. The sequence goes on from CALCCV010000030.1 coordinate 5,257, forward strand.
ACGGTTCCACATCCGACTCGCCAAAAGCCAAATGGAAATAGATCTGATTTCTGATCAGCAAACGACGTGAGAAGGCTTGCGAGTCGGCGAGGCGACATCTCCCAACCGAGATCAGCAAAAGTCCAGGGCACTGCTTTTTTCAATTCACCAGAGTGAATTTTACGCAGAGATTCGGAAAACAAGTCTTTAAAAAATGATTGATCAGCAGCGCCGCCCTCAAGGGGAGAATCGGCAAGATGGAGCAAACTTCCCGGCGCACGCCCTGAGAAAGCCCACTTCTGAAAACCACCCACAAACCGAAGCCACTGCGCCCCATCCAGGCGACGATAGAGCCGCGGCTCCAAAACTTCGGGAGTTTTCGCATAAAATTCCTGCTCGAAAATCTGCAGCGATGGAGTGCGCGATAGGGCCAGAAGCAAGGCTTTGTCTGGCGACAGGGCTGCGAACGGACCGACGCCCACGAGCCAAGACGGGCCGTCTCCGTCGGTGTCTGCGCCCTCTCGAAAAACAAACCCGGATTCGAAAAAATCGGGCCATGAAAAATCCGTCACTTCGCATTTCATGGTCCAGCAATGACTCAATTGCGGGCTGTCGTCCACCCATGACGGAGCCCACGAAAGCTCAAAAAGTTTGAAGGAATTACACCCCCTGTGTTATCTTTTTAGGTCCGCCCCTTCGCGCGCGAGCGAGGATCCTGCGGGAACCGCGGTGGTGTGGTTCTCGAAATGCCTGTTGCTCGCTCAATTTTTCGGGGCTATGGAAGCAGATGCATGGCAACTCGAACTGTTCGAACTGTAAAAATTGATTCCCTGGAAATTGGTTCTGGCCAATTTGCCGTGATTGCAGGCCCTTGCTCAATTGAGTCTGAAGCCCAGCTCTCGCAGACCATTGATCACGTGCTCAAAGAGGGTGCACAAATGATTCGCGGCGGGATTTGGAAAATGCGGACCTCCCCCGACGCCTTTCAAGGCTTGGGCCAC
>CALCCV010000031.1 GCA_937900305.1 uncultured Pseudobdellovibrionaceae bacterium
TGTGCTCTTCCGATCTTAATTGAAAACAGCAAAACAGTGGTTTCAGTCAACAATGAAATCGTTAGGTTTGCATTAGGTTTTCATCAGGAGGTTGTTGTGTTCTGTTTTTCTAAAGTTTTCGGAATTGTTCTTTTCGTGATTGGGACTTTGGTCTCGTTAGCAGGTGGCTTTGCATCCGCCGGAGAGCTCATTGCCAGCGACCTCCCGCAAGCTTGCAATCCTGCGAACTGTGCAAGCAGTTGCACAACCTCGCTTTGCAAAACAAACTGTGCCAAGGAGTTGGAAACCTTCAAAAGTGAGTTTCCTTTGAAGGTGGTGAGTCCCGCTTCACCTGGTAGCTCGAGTGATACAATGCTTCGTGGTTTAACGAAAAAGCTCAGTCTCATTTTTGGTGGCAGCGCAATTGTTGTCGAGAATAAACCCGGGGCCAATGGACTCATCGCAGCGGATTCAGCCAAGTTTGACATGGAAAAGTCGCCCATGAACGTATTTTACTCCGCTCAAGGTCCCGACGTGACTTTGCTTCCCTACATTGAGGCAAAAACGGCTGGGCACTTAAAAGATGCGTTCGAACCTCTCGGATATTTAGGTTCGACGGGGTACATCTTGGTTTGCAACAATTCGACAACAAAAGCTGAAACTATGGACGGCTTGGAAGCCTATCTCAAATCTGATGTGAAGATGACTCCCACGATCGTCCAAAGACTGAAATCGCTAGCGAGCAAAAATGCTCCAATTTTGAATCGATGGATGGATTTGAGCGTTACCGAACAGAAGCAGCATCCGACCGTTTTGTTCGGCCATGGGGGCACGGCCAATTTCACCGCTTTTCTTCAGGCTGAGTATGTTAGGGCCGCGGAACTAGATTACACGAGTGATAGTGAGGGTGTTGCAGCGATTGGCTATAAGGGAACAAGTCCTGCATGGACAGATCTGAAAGGGGGCCACATCGATTGTATGTTTCAGAGTGAAGGAACAGCCTTCAGTGAACTCACAAGGAATCCGCGAATGTTTGCGCTCGGTGCAACTAAGCCCGGTTTAAAGTATAAGAATTCGAATGGCATCATGATCGAAATTCCAGAAGTGTCGGCAAAGTATCCGAACTTTCCTAAAGAATTGGAAAATTGGGTGGGACTATTTGGTAAAAAGGACTTGGTTGAATCGATCGGCAATTGCATGCGTGCTGCAACTTCAACAGTTTTGAATCATGAGTCTTGGCAAGCCGACCTAAAAAGGCAGTCATATCACCGCAAATCAGGATATCTAGATACGGCAGAAGGTTTAGAGAACTTTGTAGAGTTAGAGCGGAAAAACATGGGGGGAAATGTGGGCATGATGATTCGCTACAATCAGCGCCGACCGTTCAACGATTCACCTAACCGCGGTGCCGAAAAGTCTTCGATCTAAGAAGCATGGATCACACGGGAGGCAATCTGAACAAAACCCTTGCCTCCCTCTTCACTCGCCAGAAATCCTGGCTTTTTATTCACTAAATGGGCGAGCTTCGAAAAATTCTGCACGGCAAACGAATGTGGGAAGAATCCAAACATCGGTTCATCGTTGGGACTGTCACCGGCGAAACCAACCTGAAGCTTCGCTTGTTCTGGCGACAGCGAAAATTCATTTTTTAGGCAGACAAGAGTGGTTTTGAGTTTATCGAAACTTCCGTACCAACCGTTGACATGAATCGAAGAGATTTTCGCTTGGGCACCGGCGTCTTCGAAGATTTTTTTAATTTTTTTGGCTTCGGAGAGTGGGAGCGCAGGCACGTCTTCGCAGAAGTCGATGGCAAGATCAAACATTCGGCAGAATTGATCAGAGGCGATAGCGCAGCCGGGGACTTCGCCCAGGATTTTTTCTTTGAGCTTGAGGATTTTTGGATTGGGCTCTTCGGCATAATGGCGAAACATTTTTTTTGCAGCGGCGTCGTAACGAAAGTAAAAGGCCCCGTTTTCGCCAACGATGGAGTGGACCGGCCACTGTCGCGCGATCATTTCACACCAGCCAGCTGGGCGGCCCGTGACTGGGATCACATGAATACCGCAAGCGTGAAGATCCCACAGGGCTTGGTAGGCCTCTGGACCTAGGCGTCCGTCGTGTGTGAGGGTGTCGTCGATGTCGGTGGCGAGAACTTTGAGGCGAGAATTAAAATCTGTCAGTGGTTTCATTTTCCCAGTATCACCGCAGGTCTCGCGATGAGCAATGGTCGTAAGTATGCATGTGGTCAAAAATGAAGGCTTGCCACGCGGTTGATTCCAATTCATTTTTTTAAATGGAAGAGCGCAGGCGATTCCTCTTCCGATTTCCTGTCTGTGCACTAGAATTGACACCAAAGGACAAAAGCCCCATGTCAAAGAAGTTGGTCGTGGTTGAGTCTCCCACAAAAGCAAAAACGATTCGAAAGTTTTTGGGGAAAGACTATATTGTAGAATCTTGTATGGGCCATGTTCGGGATTTACCGCAGTCAGCAAAAGACATCCCTGCTAAATTTAAAAAAGAAAAATGGGCGCAGTTGGGCGTGAACGTGGATCAAAATTTCGAGCCACTGTATTGCGTACCGAAAGACAAAGAAAAGGTTGTGAAATCTTTGCGCGACAAATTGGAAGAAGCTGATGAATTGTTTCTTGCGACGGATGAAGATCGTGAGGGCGAGAGCATCAGCTGGCATTTGGTAGAGGTGCTGAAGCCAACTGTGCCGACCAAACGCATGGTTTTTCACGAAATCACTAAAGATGCGATTTTGAAAGCTCTGAAAGACACTCGCCAGATTGATCAGAATCTGGTGCGGGCGCAAGAGGCGCGGCGAATTTTGGACCGACTGGTGGGTTATACGATTTCGCCGCTGTTGTGGAAAAAGGTGGCTTACGGATTGTCGGCGGGCCGGGTGCAAAGTGTGGCTGTGCGTTTGCTCGTTGAGCGTGAACATGAACGATTGAGGTTTGTGAAATCCGCGTACTGGGGTCTGCGAGTAGAGCTTGAAAAGTCGGATGTGAAATTTGAAAGCCGATTGAATTCTATTGGCAATGAACGAATTGCAACGGGCAAAGACTTTGATGGTGTCACAGGTCAGCTCGAAGCTGGAAAAAATCTGATTGTCTTGGATGAGACGCGCGCCCGCGAAATTGAGAAAAAACTTTCGCAACTTTCGTTTGTCGTGGCCGAGACCGACGAGAGACCGGTGATGCGCAAGCCTGCGCCGCCATTCATCACCTCGACTTTGCAACAAGAGGCCAATCGGAAAATGGGACTCAGTGCTCGCGAAGCGATGCAAGTGGCGCAAAAGCTGTATGAGCAAGGGTTTATCACTTACATGAGAACGGATTCGACGTTTTTGTCGACGGAAGCCATTGGTGCCGCTCGCACTGCGATTGTGAGCAAATATGGCAAAGAGTATTTGCCAGATGTGGCTAGAAATTATGCCGCAAAAAAAGTGAAAGGTGCGCAAGAAGCGCATGAAGCCATTCGCCCGGCGGGAACTGAGTTTCAGGATCCCGATGCGACGGGATTGACTGGTTTGCAGTTGAAACTTTATGAATTGATCTGGAAGCGCACGATGGCGTCACAAATGGTTGATGCTAAACAAAAGCAAGTGTCAGTCAAAATTCAGGCGGGTGAATTTCAATTTCAATCGTCGGGGATGACGATTGAGTTTCCGGGGTTCTTGCGGGCCTACGTCGAGGGCAGCGATGACCCGGATGCCGAGTTGCAAGAGCGTGAAGTGCGCCTCCCTGCGCTCAAGGCCCAAGATGCCGTGAAGCGTGAAAGCACAGAGGCGACGTCTCATGAGACAAAACCTCCGGCCCGATTTACAGAGGCAACGCTGATCCAAAAAATGGAGCGCGAAGGGATTGGCCGGCCGTCGACCTACGCTTCGATCATCGGGACGATCATTGATCGAGGTTATGTTCGAAAAGGTGGAAATGCCTTAGTTCCGACTTTTACCGCATTGGCGGTTTATCAGATGTTGAGTCAGTACCTTCCTCGTTACGTCGATTTGGGATTCACGTCGAAGATGGAACAATCGTTGGATAATATTGCCGAGGGCGAACTGAACTCGGAAGGATATTTGAAAGAGATTTATTTTGGACCGGATGGTTTAAAAGAGACCGTTGAAACTCAAGGTGAAAAAATTGATCCGGCAGAAGCTCGGAAGATCAAACTGTCTGGATTGGATGAGTACGAATTTCACGTGGGTCGCTACGGCGCCTATCTGAAAGCGCAACGAGATGGCGAGACGGTGAATGCCTCGATTCCGGATTCAGAGTCGCCCGGGGATTTGACCAAAGAGATCATTGAAAAAATCATTGAACAAAAAATTCACGGGGCTGATTCGCTGGGGAA
>CALCCV010000032.1 GCA_937900305.1 uncultured Pseudobdellovibrionaceae bacterium
CCACAAAATATTTAGCTACAACCGAGCGCGCGGCCGCAGTCATTGAAGAGTTTTGCACATTCCCTACCTTAGAACTCTTAAAATTTTATCGCTTGTTGATTTTTAGTTTTTTAGTCGGCAATGAAGACTTGCATCTCAAAAACTTTTCACTCATCACCGAGCCCGGAAAAGTTCGCTTAAGCCCGGCCTACGATCTGGTGAACTCAACGATCGCCCTAGCCGCCCCTAAGGAAGAATTGGCTCTCGAACTTAAAAACAAAAAACACGGCTTCACGAGGATGGACTTCTTAACCTATCTCGGCGTCCACATTTGCATGTTACCGGAAAAAAAAGCATCTAAGGAAATCGACTTGTTATTATCTCACTTGCCGCAATGGAAGGCTCACGTCGAAACTTCTTTCCTTTCCCCCGACATGAAATCCGCTTACACCGCTCTTTTAGATGCGAGAGCCGAGAAAATACGTGCTTAAAACGACCTTCGGTGCTTACAGAAAATCAGATCTCCGGATGCTATCGAAAATATCGATTTCGAGACATGTAATGCGAACAATTGGCTCTTTCCGCAAAGTTCTGATCAGTTGAATCTAGCGGAGTCTGGCTATGTAATCTCTAGGCCCAAGAGAGAGTCGTACGTCGTCTTGGGAGCGCACCACAGAATACCCTGGCTGACTTAAACGCAGCGGCCCTGATGGCAATCGAGCAGTGAGCCACAACAGCGACGAGGCCAAGAGTGTCTCGCAACGCTGCCGCCGTAATAAAATGTCAGGTAAGGCCACGGCCCGCCCCCGACTAAAAAAACGGGGATCAATATATTCGAACTCAGCGACCTCATATTTTTCGTCGGCATAGTAGAAAAGTTTTTGAGTTTGTAAGGTCGTGTAAAAATAGGGAATATCTCCGCGACTAAGCTGTATCTTCTCTTCTGGAAAGAATTCCGTGAAATTTCCGCTTGCGCAAGCTGAAGAGTAATCTGCGCTTGGCCTCAGTAGGATTCGTATTGGGACGGATGAAAGTAGCGAGTGCCTTGAAGAAAGAAACTCCTTCAGTCCCTCGCTACTAATTAGTGCTATCATGCAGTCTCGAAAACCGTTAAAGAGGTCTGCAAAATCCACAGAAGTAAATCCGTTCCCACTTATTTTATGAAAAATACAATGAGCGGTTTTATAGGTTCTGTGAGGTAGCAATCCGGTTTCATTCGGCAATAGCATTGGCATGAACGCACATTCAATATCAACTGGCACGAAGGCACTGTCTCTTCTTACGAGATTATTAGCATGTAAGTCGGAAAGTCCGAAAAATGTACAATAGGCATTTAGCATCCCGAAAAGTCGCCAACTGAGCTTTCCCATCGAACTTTCTGCGAGGAGGTGGACCGACCCGCCTCTGGTTTCTAAAGGTCTATCGACTTTTAAGACGAAAAGGTCGCTAAGATCCTTCAAAACCAGGTCGCGTTCAAATATAGGTAACAGTGGGGATTCCGCGCCGAAGAAAAAATACTCCCAGAAAACCGGCCGGGGTTTTAAAAATATGGTTTGCCCATCGACCACGATTGCGGCCGTGCGCTTACCGAAATTATGGACGTCCCCCAGCCTCAAATCCATTAAAAGTCTGAGTTGCCCCGAATGGCACTGTTAGACTCGAGATCTAGCAAATCAATGTAGGTGTCTGTCATTTTTTCCTCCAATTAGTTTTGAGCTGTTTCACCGCAATAATGCGATGTATAAAGCGCCGATGCAAACTAGTGTTTCTTCGACCCCATCGCAACCAAAATCACAGGTCATGTTGTTTTTTCTGGGTGCTTTTGTAACCGCCCTCGGGACCCATACTTTCCCAAGTTCGGGGCTCGCGTTCATGAGCCAGGCTGGATTATCTTTAGCGGCTATTGGCGGCATAATGATGTCAAACCGCCTGGCGACTGTTTTGGTTAACCTTTTTCTTGGAGATTGGATTGATCGGAAGAATCCAGCTTACTTGATCGGGGGTGCTGAACTCATCAACGTACTCGTAACGCTGACATTAATCGCGGTTTGGCCTGACGTCACAAATCTGCTCCTGGTTTTTATAGTGGCCGTTTTTTGCCGATCTACTTTGATTGCTCTTACACTGCCTTGCCAACAAAAGATTATTAAAGGAATGACAGAAAATCATCCGGAGAAGATAAAGCCGTATACGATTCTGATAAACTGGGTTAATTACGGCTCGGGAATTTTTGCGGCTGCTATCGCATTCTACGCAATCAAGTATCGATCTTTTGAGTTCGTCCTTTGGATTGATGGACTCACATTCATAGTGAATGGGATACTTATATTCGTGGGCTTTCGGTATTCCACTTTTCAAAGTTTAGCCAAAGGCTCTCTCAATCCATTCAAACCATTCAAAAAGTTTTTCGAGTTGAACAGATTAGATCCTAAATTGTTTTGGGCCGACATTTTCCTTCATCTATCTGTCTTCGGCACCAATATCTTTATGATTAGGCTCGTTCGGGGCCAAGTCGAAAACATACCTATCTTGCTAATCAGTTTTGCCTTAGCTGTCTGGGTTTCAACTTTTCTCTTACATAAATTTGATCCGCTAAGAATTGTCAAGATCAGCTGGTTTTTCCTTCCCGTAAGTTTTCTTTGGCTTCTGCTTGCTCCGCCATCTTTGGGTGGGCAATTGGCTGGAGTGTTCCTAAGAAATATTTGCTACTGGAATATTTTCACCCATCACTCAGTTCAAATTCAAAGAGGCAGCGCTAGCACGAATATCGTACAGCTTACCTCCGCGCGAACTGCTTTGAACACCTTGATCTTAGGTGTCGGCGAACTCCTAATGGGATATCTATCAAATTTTATTTCTATCGAAACCGAACTTCTAGTTCGAGTTGGATTGGGAGTTGCCTTTGCCTTCTATACAATTGCTCTTCGACCGCGTTCGGAATCATTGCTGGTACAGACGCCGGCGAAATAAACTTTTCGTAGCATTCTTATTGACGACGATTACGGGAGGAAAAGTTATGGCCAATTCAACACTAGACATTCCGATCCCTGGCGCAGAAATTAATTTTGATCCTCAAACAATGCAAGATGCTTGGTCCATGCATATGGTCCTTCAAGTGCACAGAGGGTTATTCAAGTTCGCTCCGGAAGGCAATGTTGAGCTGGACATTGCCGAGAGTTTTGAAGAATCCAAGGATAAAAAGGAAATGATTGTCCGGTTGAAAGACGTCTCTTTTGGTGATGGCACAAAATTGAAAGCGAGCCATGTCGTTAATACTTTCAAAAGGTTGTTTTTGATTGAATCTTCGATATCGGCTGACTTACACGGCATCATCGGCGCCAAAGAAATCAAAAATGCTCCGAACATTGCCTTTGGTGTGTCTGCAATTGACCACAAAACTGTTCGAATTCAGCTTGCGAAACCAAATGTACTTTTGAAAGTGGTGATGGCAACCCCCGATTGCTCAATCTTAAAGTTAGATTCTCCCGGAAAGTCTGTTGATCCAACAATCGGACTCGGAGCCTACAACGTTTCGGAACAGACGGATGGTAAAATTGTTTTGAAGATAAAATCGAAGCCCAATTCTCGGGCTCCACAAGTATTAGTTTACCGAACGGGCGTAAAGGTTCTAGAGGACATTCAAGTCAACGCGGTCCCGGATCATTATGACCTCGATTCTAAAAAAGTGGACACATTAATCGCAAGAGGATTTCGTCGAACAGTCAGTGATGCCACCCGCGAACGATTCTTGATGTTAAATAAGGAAAAGTTCACCGCTCAAGAGCGGAAAAGCATTTCCCAGGCAATTGATCCGAAAGGCCTCAGCACTAGGATTGGAAACCCGAACCTAATTCCTGCATACGGACTGATTCCGTTCGGATTACCTGGTGCAAATCTCTCGAAACCTCTCGCCGCACCTCTCGTCAAGCCAGCCAAGATCGGAAACGGCTACGCGCGGAAGAACTCCCTGAGGGTTACATTTCCCGACACCTGGAAAGATGGAGAGCTTCTCGCTTCTGGAATTCTGGAACAGCTTCGGGCCCATGGAATCGATGGCCACCTCCAAGCCGCTTCTTTCGCTGATTGGATGACTTGCAAGAAAAATGGAGATTACGACATTTTAATCAACGCTCGTGGGATTGACTATCCCGACCCCTACGCGGTCCTTTCGTATTTTAAAGGAGGGGTCTCCCAGAACTATCTCAAACAAGAGGACACTGAAATTGATGATTTACTGGAAAAAGCTCTTGGCGAATTCGATACTGAAAAGCGCATTCATATCTACGATCAAATCGAAGAGAAAATTTTAAAATTAAACGTCATAGTTCCATTATTATTTGGAGCATCCAATTCTACGCTCTGGCCGCCGGCCGCGAAATTCGTTCCAGCGCATCCGCTTGGATTTCATTTTCTTTCCCTCGAAAATGTTGAGATGAATTGATGAGATCCATTCGAACTGTATTCCGAGAAATCGTAGTTCAAAATTTCATAACGGCTCTTGCGTTTACTGCAGTTCTCCAGCTTGCATTTTGTTTCATCGTTTTAGGCACATTTATCTCTCTATCGACAAAATTCCTGTCAGAGAATATCAATTTGTTACTTGAGAGATCGGAAACTGCCGGTTACCAAGTCCTTTTGAACAATCAACTATCTTCGTTAGTCCAATCCTTAAACAACTCTTCCCCCATTCAAACGGAAGTGTTGATTTCGGCGAATGATCGGTTGATATTCGAGTCTTCAGCGGAATCACTTGATTCGCCACTAGATTTCCGAAAGACTTTTTCGAAACCCACGATGAACGGTAAATACGATGTCGTGGTAAAGATTCACCCAACGCAGTTTATCTTGATGAATCTCATTTTGTTCGGTATTTTCTTTTTTGGGTCTTGGATTTTTTTCCAGCACAGACACAAGAAATTTGCGAGAACCATCGATCAAACCATTGCTGAAGTTGTTTTATTAATTGAATCCATAAAAATTCACTCAGCCAACCTCGATTCCCCAGCAAGTAGATTTACAGCCCGCTCGTCTACACTAGAGGTAGCCTCCTTAGAATCTTCATTACAGATGTTACTCGAAAAAATCGATGAACAAAAAGGCCGAATAAACCAACTTTCATACGCGGAAGCACTCGGAACTATTTCAAGGCAGGTGGCGCATGATATCAGGTCGCCACTATCCGCCTTACAAATCCTCGCCTCCTTGAATCATCAAATGTCGCAAGATCACCATTCCTTGCTAACTGGCGCGACGAAACGAATAACTGAAATAGCGAACAACATGCTTCAGCACGCTAAAAAGCCTCAGGTCGCACCGGAAAAGTTGATCGAAATAAATCTAAAGAGGACCGTTCTACAATTGATCAAAGAGAAGCAATTCGAGCACAACAAAAAGAAAGTGCAGATCTCTTTCCGGAACGAAGCCGACACCCGAGCGACACAGGTAGCTCTCCCAGCTGGACAGATTGAGCGAATTATTTCCAACCTGGTGAATAACTCGGTAGAGGCTGGAGCTAGTAGAATCGTCGTCTCTATGAAGTCTTGCGGAGGCATCCAAACGTTGACTGTTTTTGATAACGGCGAAGGAATCTCTAATCTGGATCTCGTGCGGCGCTGTCAATCGGGGGTCTCACTAAAAACTGGTGCCGCAAGCAACTCTCACTCGGGCCTGGGCCTTTCACATGCGAAGTCCGTGATTTCTGCAGCGGGAGGAAAACTTCGGATAAGATCGAAAACAAAAAACGGTACAGCAATATGGATGCGTCTTCCAGGAATCAGCGGTCGAGAGATTTCGAAAACGCCCGCAAGGAGTAGGCCGAGTTCCCTCGCATCCGATTAGCAAATTCCGCCTTTTAAAAAATGTAAAAGGGCATGATCTTGTTGAATGCGATAAAGTCACTTGGATGGAGAATATCCGCTGTTCAACCTGGTAAATGAAATCTAGCTAAGGCGGCCCGGCAACAAGGTGACCCTGCTCTTCGCCCCACATTCTATTTTGAAATATTTTGCTAACTCCTCCGCAGCTGAGGACGTGACTTTCGGTAATTCTCGGTACCGGATTGACTCGCATTTGTCGCTCGATGAGCGAATTTTCTTGTGGATCCTGACGGAGTCGAGATTATCACGGATCAATTGCCTCCGTTGAAAGACTCCGAAGGAATTTCTATCTCAAGCCAGCAGCGCTCTTTGAACCCGGTAACGCCGATGGTTGGCTGCACACCGGTGATCTCGGGGAAGTTGGCGTCGACGGTTTTCTTAAAATTTTGGGTCGAAAGAAAAACATCATGATCACTTCCCTGGGCCGCAACATTTATCCCGAGGCGGTTGAAACTGCCTATCGAATCCATCCACAGATCCAAAACGTCATGATCTTCGCGGATCAACTTCCACACGTCGTCGGAGTCGTCGTTACCGATGCCTGGGATCTAAAAATAGCCACTGCGGATCTGCTGAAACTGGGTCAGGAAAGCTTGCCCGAGATTTGTAGAATCCAAGAATTTCATTTTCTAACTCCAACAGAAGCGAAGGAGGAGGGCTTTTACACGGTGACCGGACGCCCGCTGCGCTCGCAAATTTGGCAAACCATTCAAACTCGGAGAAATCTTTTATGATAACGATCAGCACTTTCGGAAAAAAAACAGCCATTCTCTTAGACGGCCGCGGGGAAAGTGTCTTGTCGCTATCGCGCGTCGGCTTCGTTGCTCATTTAGCGCAAGCGGGCACCATCTTGCTTCGCAACTTTCAGGTCGATTCGCAGCTGTTTGGTGAACTCGTTAACAAGCACTCTTCCCATGTTTGCGAGCGGCGAAAGAAGGCTCGCAAACCACTTACTGTGACGGAGTCCGAGTCTGGCAAGAGCTGTTGCCGCAAACTCGCGACATCTTCGCCAAGCACCAACTCAAATACTCTCGCACGATTTCAGAAGAGCGCTGGAAGACGTTTGTGAAACTTCATCGGCCCGACCTGAAATCGACGGAACGGGTGGCACTGAATCACCTTTTGCAAATATTGCCGGCAGCACAAAACCAAACACTTCGATTGCTAGACGATGGCAGTCTATACACTGAATTCATAATTCCGGCCGCCGCCAAAACTCGACTGAGCCCGCAGATCGCTTTTGCAAACAGTCTGCTAGGACCTTCGTTCAACTACGAATCACCACGAATTGTTTTGGATGACTACACCGAGGTTCCCGAAGAAGTTCTGCAAGACATCCGGCACGCCACTGAAAAATGGACTGAAAACATCGACTGGATGGATGGCGATATTGCCATCATCGACAACACTCGAACAATGCACGGCCGACGCAAGATTGTCGATGCCAATCGCTCACTATTTAATACTCTAAGCTTCCACAAGACCAACGTTTGAAATCAGAGGAAAAATGAATTTCACATACAGCCACATTGATCACATCGTTCTCCGAGCCCGCGACCCCAAGAAGTTGATCGAATTTTACACCGAAGTAATGGGTTTTAGAATAGACAAGCAAACGTCGAAATTCCTCGGACTCACTCATCTGAGGGGTGGCAACTTCTTTATCGACATCGTGGCCTATTGGTTCTACCTAGGACTCAAAGGAGGACCCAAACCCGACGCCGGCGAAAACATGGAACACTTCTGCCTCGCCTTAGAAAACTTCAATCCAAAAGACGCCATGGCCTACTTCGAAGCCAAGGCGCTGATCCAGAGGCTTACCTTACGGATTTTCACTGGACTCAATAAAAAGTCCGGAATTTTTCTCAGATACGAAGAATGCCGAGCGATTTCAAACAGCCATGGTCCATGCATTTAAAGGTAGTGAAGGGGTTGGAAAGGCCATAGAATGCTGCCGTCCCGGCAAATCGTTAGATGTAAGCTGTGTCAAAACATTTTCGAGTCATATGCCATTTCGGTTTTTGCCCGCTGGCTAAACTCTGTAATACCTGACCGATCGGCTAAATATAGGCCTTAAAGTTCCTATCCTCTGACAAATTTCGACCCCAAATAATGACGACAGCGATCCAAACTTTGGGACTGACGAGTACGCAAAAGTACAATTCACCGACACATCTTTACTGTTCATGTGTTTTTTAGTAAGAAGTCGGTAACTTTAGCCCGGAGATTTAAATGAAAAAGATCGCATTGAGTATTTTATTAGTCACGTCAATCACTTGGGCCACTCCCGGCTTTGTCGATCACGCAACGACGCCGGCACCTACAGACTTGCTAAACGTTGCTCTGATCGAGGTGTCACAAAAAACAAAAGTCGCGACTTCTGAAATTCTAGAAAAATTTTCGATCGAGTGGACGTGGATCGCGATTTATAACGACGACCAACCTATCGAATTTCTTTTCCAAAGCCCTGAACACTCCTGCCGTGTTCAAGTTGGTAGTCAGACACTGACTCTTTGGGCGTCGACTTGCTCAAGTCCGGCTCGATCTGCTGACACTCATTTCACAAATACAAATTAACGGCTCCGCAAATTTCATCCGTCATGCATTCCACTCGTTCACCGAATGGTTGAATTCTGAGCCGCATTCGTAAGAAGGTCCTCAGGCTCCGCGTTTCAATATCGAGCTGACGACGCCTTATCTGCCGAACTCGGGATGTCAGGGAGACTGTTACCTGGCGGTGGTGAAGTCCATCGAAGCTTTCAAAGATTAAAAGTCGGTGACTTTTGAAAGTTCGAGTCTGAGTCAGCGTGAAGCGTTGGTGAAAATTGGACATCGGGTGTCTTTGATCGGTCATCGCTGTCACTTTGCCGGGGCACGGGCTGTTCTACAAATTTCATAATAATCTGACCTTCACCGATTGGCAGAATGTAGCGAAGCAAAGCTATCGATTTGCCTCACAGCTGGGCGATAAGGTTGTGATCGCTGGCCAATCGACCGGTGGGCTTCTAGCTTATGGATTGTCGTTGGAGCATCCCCGAGATCTTGCGGGTCTTATTTTGATTGAACCGTCGTTTGAGGTTCAGAGACACCCTTCCATTTCAACTTGCCTGGGTCGAAACTTGGTTTCTGAGGCTCAGGATTTTGGATTTTTAGTTCAAGTTTTTGCACCAGATTCCAATTTGAATGATCTTTTGCCAATTGAAAAAGGTGCGGATTTTGGCATTGGGCAAAATCAACTCATGCAATTTCTTTCAAACAAGCTAAATTTGACCGACTATTTTTCAAAATTCCATAATCTGGGCAAACTCGTGTCCTTATACAAACTTTGGCTGGAGTATTGGGCCAGCCAGCTAAACCATTTGGCAACGCTGGAAAGGCTGGTCTCATTGACTGCGCCAAGCGAGATCGAATTCATCGATGCGGTGTGGGGGACTCAATCAGCCAGAGCTCGATTTACGGTCAGCGCCTTGGGGTACGACTTCGGAAAAAATAGTGGCTGCGTGCAAAGTTTTGAATCCAAGGCAGTCAAAATTCTGCGATTTTGGAGATGGCTTTCTTGATGAGAAGGCATTTTACAATTTAGAATTTTTAGGTTCACGATACAAATCGAAGACCGATCTTCAGGGCTATACTTCGGATGGAGGGCAGCCGCCCTCTTCCTTGCTTAAGCCGATTCCAGCAGTGTTCTTGAGTTCTTGAAACCTCTATTTGGTATGCTTGATTTCAGCGGGGCTTGGATGCTTCGTTTGATTCTTCTGTCTATGTTTTGACGACACTTGCTAGCGGGCAGCGCGTGGCCCGCTCGAGCGTCCAACTGGAGCAGAACTTGGACGCCCCTGCTGCGAGTGGTCGAGTGGTGGGGGATTTCCAAGGCGAAGAACTTTTGAGGACCGTGGAGATCATTCGGGAGCATTTGATCCCACGAACCATCGGCTTAACGTTTCATTTTTAGAACGCTGAAAAACTCGTCGTTCGGTTTTGGTTCCTGAATCGGGACTTTGTTTTCCATTCGACGTTTTCGCGAAATTCCCGAATACACGGCCAGTCTGGCGCGATTGATGGCTCCGGCTGGTCGATTTTCAGCCAACGTATTCCATGGATTGAACGAAATGTTTTCGCAAAACAAGTCGCGCTCAGGAAGATTGATGTCTTGTTTTTGGGGCACCTCAATCTTGGCAACATCTGTGAAGCGTGAATCAGCATTAGGCCATTCGACGACGGCATCTTCAACGTCCATTTTTTCGGTTCGTAATTGAACCGAAAAAATGAAACAGAGAGATTTTTTTGCAAGTCGATCTGCAACTCGCTGCCGCAAAAAGAACGGATTCACCTTTTCAGTTTCGGTGATCGGCTCAACGGTTTCATTTCCACAGGGTTT
>CALCCV010000033.1 GCA_937900305.1 uncultured Pseudobdellovibrionaceae bacterium
AAAAACTTGCGCCGCCATTTGGCCAAATAGATCAAATTTCTGGGAGAGACGATTTTTTTGTCGCTCAACTTCGAGTTGGATTTGACGCTCGTACCGCGCCTCTTGTTCACGCAGAAAGTGTTGAAACGATTCGGTGAAATTGGCTTGCAGAGAATCCAAGTTTCTTTCAAGAATGTCAATTTCGTCTTGCTCACCTTCACCTGCACTTGGGGATGAATTGCGATTGGTAGACTGAATTCCATTCAGCCACATCAGCTGCAACCGAGAGTATTCAGAGGCCTTTGCTCCGATGCGAAGGATGGGACGGGCAATCATCTGATAATAGATCAAAGCCAGCACGAAACAAATGACGAGGACCTGGAGAAAATTACCGATGATACTTGTCTTTGCGGCGGAGATGGCTCGCTCAGCAAACTCGTTACTGCTCCAGAGCACCTTAACAGTGCCAATTTCATAGGAGGGAGTGGTTGGCGACATCAATGACTTGATCACCCAACGCGTGTCAGAGGGAACCTTCGAGATCTCCTGCTCGAAATGAATCGGCTCTAAACCCGGCGCTGTAAATTCAATACGCCTTACATCACGTGAAGTTTCGAGGGACTCCAGAGTTCGGACAACCGAAACGCGATCGAGCTGCCAAATCGCCTCAGCCAGGTAAACGGACATATTTTTGAAGCGCTTTTCAAAATCTGAAAAAGCGCGGTCACGTTCGCGACAATAGTCCCAGTAGATACTAATGCTCGAAAACACAAGAGTGGCAATCAACCCGGTGACGGCCGCCACCCGCCAAATGCGTCTTAGGATTTTTGATCTTAAGATCTCTTTCAATGGCGCATCCGATCTTTCACGGCGATCTATTCAAGAGTGCCTACCCGGAGCCGCCAACCCGAGTTAGCCAACTCCTAATTTTAAAATAGCTTACAACCCCTCTTTGAGGGCCTTTTCTGCTTGCGCCGACAATCGAATGCCAACCTCTTGCAGTTGTTCGAAACTCACTTCAGACGGAGCGTCTGACATGAGGCAGGTTGCTTTCGCCGTCTTAGGAAAAGCGATAACTTCGCGAATCGCTTCCGTTCCACAAAGGATCATTACCAGCCGATCCATGCCCCAGGCAATACCACCGTGGGGTGGCGTCCCGTAGCGCAAGGCTTCGAGAAAGAAACCAAACTTGAGCTCAGTTTCTTCCGCCGTCATGCCGAGAGTGCGAAACATGGCCTGTTGAATTTCGTTGCGATGAATCCGAATACTTCCACCACCAATTTCGTAGCCATTGCAAACGAGGTCATAGGCTTTTGCCAACATTTGGCCATAGTTCGCCTCGCGCCCCTGAAGAAGATCATCAAAGCATTCATCCTTGGGTGAGGTGAACGGGTGATGTCTGGCCACCCATCGCTTGTCATCAGGTGAATACTCTAAGAGCGGAAAGTCAACAACCCACAAAAATCGATCCACGGTGGTATCGATCAATTTTAGCTCACGACCCAAATGCAACCGCAACGCACTGAGCGCTGAACAGGCTGGTTCAAAATCGTCAGCCACGATGAGAAGTGCATCCTGCGGTGTCGCCTTAGCAGCTGCGTAAAGCATTTTGAACTTATCAGCGCTTAAAAACTTAGAGGCTGGAGATTGCCACTCGCCTGCATCATCCTGCTTAACCCAGACCAAGCCTTTGGCC
>CALCCV010000034.1 GCA_937900305.1 uncultured Pseudobdellovibrionaceae bacterium
TTTTTTTTGATCAGACTCGGATGTTGACTCTTCACCGCCTGGATTTTTCTTTTCTCGAGGACGATCGTTTGCTCTCGACTCCCATCAAAGTCTCAGAGCTCCTTCGCAGTCTCATTCTGCAGAGTATTTTCACTTTTAGCGAGCCGATGGGTTGGCTGGAGAAAGACATCGATAAATTTGAAGAGAGCGTTTTCAACCACCGAAAACCAGAGAAGGCGTTGAAGGAAGGGTACACGCTGAAGCGCCGTGCTTTTTCGTACCGCCGAGTTTTTAAATATCTTTCCGATGCATTGATCAAACTTCCGTCGGTGGCCGAAGCTCCAAATTTTGATGGTCAAGAGTGCCGCGAACTCATTGAAAGGTTCAGCTACTCCAGTGATCAGGTCTATGAAAATGTGACATTGCTTCTGCATCTGCACCTCGGGATCGCTTCGCAACGAACGAATGAGGCGAGCTTTCGAACAAACGAAATCGTTCGGGTTTTGACCATCTACTCCATCTTTTTTATGCCCCTCAACTTCATCGTTGGTTTGTACGGAATGAATTTCGAACACATGCCAGAACTCAAGTGGCGATGGAGCTATCCATCCGTGCTGGTATTTATGCTGATTCTTTCGTTCGCGATATTTGGCTGGGTCATTCGCAAAGGCTGGCTCCGCAAGGGAGATGAGGGGTAGAAAACTTGGAGCACGGTACCGAAATTTCGTCTGGCGAAGACTGGTTTTGGCTCTCTCCCGTACAGAGCCTGCGGCTCCGGGTGTAAAATCACAGATTTGACACATATTTATAAAGGATCTGCACTTTTGGCAGTGAAATACAATTGCGCCTCGGGTAGGGTCTCGGTCACAATTTATCAAGTTTTTCAAACTCTGTTCAGTCCAGCTCTGATCGGTTTGGCACGCACCTGAAACTGCAGAAGGTCGCTGTCTCGGAGTTGAAAAGGAGTGGGCGTGCGAACAAAAGGAAAACCTGTGAAAGTGAAAATGAATGCCGTGCAACCGGGTGTGCAGAAGTGCCGGACCGGAATTCAAGGCTTTGATGACATCACGGGCGGTGGTTTGCCCAAGGGAAGGGCTTCGTTGATCTGCGGGGGGCCTGGCTGCGGAAAAACCATGTTTGCCACTGAGTTTTTAGCTCGCGGAGCTAGGGTGTTTGGTGAAAATGGGGTTTTGATGTCGTTTGAAGAGTCAGAAGGTGAACTCCGGTCCAACGCATTTTCGATGGGTCTTGATCTTGAAAAGTTGCAGCGACAAAAAAAACTGGCGTTGGAACACATCTATATCGAACGAAGTGAAATTGCTGAAACTGGCAGCTATGATTTGGAAGGATTATTTGTGCGCCTTGAGCACGCGATCGATTCGGTTGGAGCGAAGCGCGTCGTCCTTGATACTATAGAGGTGCTCTTTGCTAGCCTGGGCGACGAGGGAATTTTACGTGCAGAGATCCGACGCCTATTTCGATTTTTAAAAGAGAAGGGTGTGACCGCATTGATCACTGCGGAGCGGGGTGAGGGGACTCTGACTCGATTTGGAATTGAAGAGTATGTTTCCGATTGTGTAATTTTATTAGATCATCGAGTTTCAGAACAGCTGACCACTCGCCGCCTGCGAGTGGTGAAGTACAGAGGTTCGGCCCATGGAACCAATGAGTATCCATTTTTAATCGGCAACAAAGGTTTTTCGGTGATGCCGGTGACGGAAATGGGTTTGCATGCCATGGCGACTCAACATCGAGTGAGTTCGGGGATTCCGCAGTTTGATGAAATGCTGGAGGGTAAGGGTTATTTCGTTGGTAGCACTGTGATGGTCACGGGACCCGCTGGCAGTGGCAAAAGCAGTTTCGCGAGTCATTTTTTAGAGTCCATGTGCAAAAAGGGCAAACGGTGTTTGTACTTTTCGTTTGAAGAATCGCCTGATCAAACCATTCGCAATATGAAGTCCATCGGCATCGACCTCGAAGTTTGGCGTGAGAATGGATTATTAAAATTCGATGCCACACGGCCCAGTTACTACGGTCTCGAGATGCACTTGGCGCAATCGATTCGATTGATTGAAGAGTTCAAGCCAGCAGCTGTTGCCATCGATCCTTTGACCGATTTGACTTCAATAGGTTCGGTGAACGAAGTGAAACTCATGCTCGCCCGTTTGATCGATTTTTTAAAAAATCGCGGGATCACCGCCGTGCTGACGGGACTGCGCGGAGCCGATGATAGCACAAATGATGACGGAACTGGAATTTCGTCGCTAGTTGACACTTGGGTTGCATTGAATTCGCTGAACTCGGGCGGTGAGCGAAATCGGACATTGGCGATTGTGAAGTCACGTGGCATGGACCATTCGAATCAGGTTCGTGAGTTTTTGCTCACTCGATCGGGAGTGCGCCTGGTGAATTTGTATTTAGGATCGCAGGGTGTTCTAACAGGTTCGATGAGAATTGCTCAAGAAGCCAAGGACTACGCGGAGGCTCAAGACCGCTCACAAGAAGTTGACCATCTCACGTCACAGCTTCAGGGCAAACAAAAGTTTTTTGCGGCTCAGTCGATGGCTCTCGATGCCGAACTGAAAGCCATCGAGGCTGATCTGTTGCGCGCCATCGCGCAGTCTCGATTGCGCGACGAGCAGGCTCAGGTAGAGGGCGCTAAGATGGCCAACAGTCGGCATCGACCGGCTATTGCAAATAAGTCGTCAACTAAGCCATCGCTGCAAAAAGGCAAGCTCGCCAAACAGCCTGAATCAAAGGCTTTAGTCAAAGGTCCTTCGAATTTCCAAAGTGAACAGCGAGCGAAAAATGAAAAAAGTCACTAAAGTTAAAAAGGCCGCGAAGGTCGCCAAGGCCAAAAAGGTTGCGAAGGTCAGTAAATCTAAGACCACTAAATCTAAGACTCAGAAAAAAGTGTCTGGTGGTAAAGCCCCTCGATTGACCGCGGCTCAGAAAGCCCAGTGGCATCTGAAATTGTATGTGGCCGGAAAAACGGGGCGCTCTGAGACGGCACTTCAGAATTTAGAACTGATTTGTGAAGAGCATCTAAAAGGGAAGTACGATCTCGAAATTATCGATCTGCTGGAAAAACCGCAACTGGCAAAGGGGGATCAGATTTTTGCTATTCCAACTTTGATCAAAAAGGTTCCTAAGCCCGTTCGTAAAATCATTGGAGATCTCTCTGACACCGAAAGAGTCTTGGTGGGATTAAATTTGAAACCGATAAGGAATTTATAGGTGGCAAAAACAATTGTTCG
>CALCCV010000035.1 GCA_937900305.1 uncultured Pseudobdellovibrionaceae bacterium
TATTTTTTGCTCCATGGTAGCAAGGGCTGAATCCCGCAAATTCTTTTTTGCCGTTTCGACTCTTCCAATTTCCTGTTCGGCTAAATCAAAGTCGTTTTGGGATTTTTCTAAGCTTGCTTCGGCAGCTTCGAGACCCTCCTGGATGGCGTCGAGTTCAGCCTGCGCATTTGTGACAGCTAATTTGAGTTTCTCACCATCTCTGCTGTTTATGGGAAAAATCGCAGAGTACCAGGCAGTCCCCCGAGCATCTTCGTAGGCACTTTGGGCCGTGTTCAATCTAGCTTCGACTGCAGCTTGGCTCTTTCGCATTTCGGCTATATTTTTCTCGGCATTTGCCTGAGCGGCTCGAGAAGCATCCTGGCTAGCTCGCAAAGCAACTTTCCTGGCATCTAAGGCAGGGACCGCTTTCTCGGCTGAAAACGAATTTAGGCCAGAAAAAAAGATCACTAACAAAACTACTAATTTCATCGACGTCCTCCAACACACCCAGTTTCTAATATCTAAGCCCGGTCACGAAGATATTTTCAGCTCAGACCGCAATTCTAGGCGAAGGTAGAACACGAGCTAGGGTAATTTTGCATCTCGCACATGGTATATATTTTTTCTCTAGGCAAAGGTCCGTGACGGCCACCTCTGCGTTTTCCGTCATACCTTCGCACTGACCAATCGGGATTTTCTGACATTGATCAGTGATTCCAAGAACTGCAATGACGGCGCGGCCCGATCGCCCCTGGTGATTAGCTCGAAATCCCCCTTTGAAGCTCGTACGAAGGCTCTGGAGACATTTGATTGCTAATTGAGCTCTGACCACGACTCCATAGCCGGCTCGTACTCGCGCGTAGACACGCCGAGAATCATTTTCTCTTTGATCGTGTCGTCAAAGATGTCTTGATCTTGCAACTGACTCAGCGTGTGCAGTTCCACTTCGCCGTTCTAACTCGAGGTCAAACGACAGATTGTTTTTGGCCGCCCACGACGATTCGGTTTTTGATCAGTAGTAAGCGAATCGAGCTTTGGGCGATGGTCCCGCACCGGTTTACGCTCAATAAAATCACTGAAGATTAATGACATTTTCGCTAATCAAAGAGATGGTGTTTTAAAGATTGCGATTACACCGTGATAAACAGCGAATTTACCATCAATGATTGAAACCATTTTGACGCCCACTACTAGTGGGCTTACAAGCATAGCAGCTGCCGAACTGCTTAAACAAAATGGCTCAAACGAAATTCAAAAAGAACGTGTGCGTCCCGTCTGGTATCTATTGCTAGATCAGTGCAAGAGTCCGCTCGTTATCATTTTGATTTTTGCTTGCATAATTTCGGCAGTTTTGGGTGAGATCGTCGATGCCTTGGCCATTGGCGCAATTCTGCTTTTAAATGCGATGATTAGTTTTTTTCAAGAGTATCGCGCTGAAACAGCAATCAGTGCGTTGCAAAAGATGACTTCTCCCCGAGCCCGAGTGCTACGGGATGGTCGGCAACTTGTGATTTTGGCAAAGGACGTCGTTCCCGGAGACCTCCTCTTACTAGAATCGGGAGATATCATTGCTGCTGATGCCCGAATCCTTCAACTGGCGCATTTCCAAGTTAATGAAGCTGTTTTGACAGGAGAGAGTGTTCCTGCGGTAAAGGCGTTGGCATCAACTGCTGCGACCCTTGTTCCGTCGATGAGTCGAGAGGACTTTGTTTTCATGGGAACTTCCGTGACGACAGGAACCGCAAGTGCTCTCGTGATTGCGACAGGTATGAAGACCGAGCTTGGTAAAATAGCTCATCTAATTTCGACAGCCCAGGTAGAGCCGACGTCACTGCAAGTGCAACTTGCAGATTTAGGAAAATCTTTACTTTTCATTTGTCTGATTGTCGTCGCACTCGTTGCAGGAATCGGTCTCCTGCAAGGAAGGCCGTGGCTCGAACTTCTCCTTTTCTCTGTTTCACTCGCGGTCGCCGCAGTGCCAGAAGGCATGCCAGCAATTGTTACAGTTGCACTTGCACTAGGTGTCCAACGTCTAGCGAAGCGAAATGCGTTAGTTAGAAAGCTACCAAGCGTAGAAACCTTGGGCAGTGTATCGGTGATCTGCACGGATAAAACAGGAACATTGACGACAGGAAATATGCGAGTTCGAGAACTGTGGGGGGCCGACCAAAAAGCGCTGCTGGTTGGAGCCGCATCCTGCTGCGATTCAGAATTGAATTCCAAAGCCGATGGGGGAACCGGTGACCCCACGGAACTGGCAATACTGATCGCAGCTCACGAAAAAGGAATTATTAAATCTGAAATAGAACTCAATAATCCGCGAACTAGCACTGTTCCTTTTGACACCGAGACCCGGCGAATGTCGGTCACGCGCTCCGACGGCAAGACTTACTTTAAAGGAGCCATAGAGAGTATCCTGTCGATTTGTAAACCGAGTGATGAAATTTTAGATACAGCAACGAAAGCTGGGCGTGAGATGTCAAGCCGCGGGCTTCGAGTCCTCGCAGTAGCGATTGTCGAAGATAACCGTCTTACGAATCTGAACCTACTGGGCTTAATTGGCATCGCGGACCCGCCCCGAGCGGAAGCGATGCAAGCCATCAAAGAGGCCAGAAGTGCGGGAATTAAAATTGTTATGATAACTGGGGACCATCCAGAAACGGCCGCAGCCATCGCCAGGGAGCTTGGTCTTATTCTTGATGGAGAGTCACTCCATGATCGCGTTCATGCCCGTGCAACACCTGAAGACAAATTAAAGCTTGTACGCTCTTGGAAAGCTCAGGGTGCAATCGTTGCGATGACGGGGGATGGAGTTAATGATGCTCCTGCCTTAAGAGAAGCGCACATCGGAATTGCCATGGGTAATGCAGGAACTGAAGTCACTCGGCAGGCAGCGGATTTGATATTGGCTGACGACAACTTTGCGACAATCGTCGCTGCGGTCGGAGAGGGACGGGGAATATTTCAGAATATTAGAGGAGCGATTACCTATTTGCTCACCGGGAACTTCGCTGAAGTTGCACTCGTGATCGGGGCCATTGCGCTAGGTCTCCCGATTCCGTTACTTGCGGCCCACCTGTTATGGATAAATCTCGTCACCGACGCACTACCTGCACTCACTCTCATTGCCGAGCCTTTGTTGCCAGGGATTATGAAGCTTCCACCACGCAAATCGGAAGAGCGGATCATGGGTCGATCGGAATGGACGAAGGTCATTTGGGTGGGACTTCTCGAGGCCTCGATTGCACTCGTGTTGTATTGGCACTTGCTCAACGAGCGCGGCAATTCTGCACGAAACATCGTATTTACGACTCTGGTGATGAGCCAGATATTGCGCGCCTTTGGCTCAAGATCCAGCACCCTTCTTCTTTGGGAGGTTGGGCCCGTAAAGAATTTGTGGCTACTAGGAGTTTGCGTTGTTACGGGTGTTTTGCAACTGAGTCTTCACTTCGTTCCATTTTCTCAGAAAATATTCGGACTCAGCCCACTCACACTGTCAGACATCTCGATAATTTTTTTGGCCGCACTGATTCCGATTTCGGTCATTGAGATAAGCAAACTTATTCAAAGAGCTCGATTGAAGGTCAAAATGTGAACCAACTCATTGACCGCGAAGATCTAGGGATGCATACCGCTTAATGGGAAGCCGAATTTGCCGTCTCGGCGTTTTTTCCTAAATTTGAATTTTATAACGAAGATAAATCCAGTCTTTGCTAAAACGTCTCTCCTCCATTAATTCGAGTCTGAGAACAATGTTTTTTGGAAACACAGAGATCACAGGAATCCCATTACCAATGGTCGTTGGGACAACGAATAAATGGATTTCATCGACAAGATGACTGCGAAGGGCTTGCGCCGCGAGAGTTGGACCGCCGATGCAAAGATCTTGGGCCGATTTTGTTTTCATCTCACGAATCTTCAGCACATCGAAATTATTTTCAAGACGAGTTCTTCGAGTTGTCACCGATTTTAAATTCTTTGAATAAACTATCTTTTCGGCCGACTGCCAGACGTGCATGAAATCATGATGCTCTTGCGCCCTATTGGAAAGATCCGGTGTCTCCCAGAAAGACATCGTTTCGAAATTCTTACGTCCGTAAATATAGGTCCCGATAGGACGCATGATCTCGGTGATAAACGCAGTCGTTCCTTCAACCGGAGTAGACCAATCATAATGTCCATCGCCTATATAGCCGTCCAATGACATCACTGAAATGTAATTGAGTTTCGCCATTTTTC
>CALCCV010000036.1 GCA_937900305.1 uncultured Pseudobdellovibrionaceae bacterium
CGCTATTCACTTAGGTTTCTCCTCCAATTAGGGGCAAAAAAAAATCGAGAATGGAATGGTGATGAGTTGGCAGATCGGGTGGCAAGCGGCCAAAAGAGGCCGGGCGACGATCGGCACTTCATCGCCATCACCGCAAATTATCTCCAATTAGATACGGCAAAGTCAAGAAATTCTTGCCCTGCAACGAAATAAAGACTGTTGAACGAATGGGAAATTTATTAGACCGCGACCACCGAGATCGAATGGCGCACTTGCGAACCCAGTATCGCGAAGGGATTGAAAACGGACGCCAGCAGCAAGACCAAGAGCTAGATCGAGTGAAAATGCAATCTGAAACGCAGGTGAAGGTTGCGCAAAACACCTCTAGGAAAGAAGTCGATTACCTCAAGCGATTCCAGGATGACACTGTTGAAAATCTGAAAGACACCTATGCCGAACGAGTCGTCGAGCAGCGCGAGCGAAACAACGCCGAGCATGCGAACCTAAATAGATCCATGGCGCAAAAATTCAAAGAGATCGAGGACAAATACGGTGCGAAGATCGACAATACAGTTCGTCGCTACGAGGACAAACTAGAGACGATGCGATACAATCACCAGAAGGATATGGTGGCCCTCAAAAATGACTACGAAAAACGACTGAGCAGTCGCGAAAAGGGCTCTAAAGTTGAAAAAGAGGGTTTGGTTCAGAAGTATGAGCAAAAACTTGCTGAAGTACAGGATCAGCACCAACAGAATGTCGAGCAACTCAAAACCGAGCATGACAAAGAGTTCGGAAATTTGAGCAAACGGATCAGCTATCAACGCAAAGCCTGAATGGCCGAAACATCGACCCCACTCTTTGAGCTTTCCCGAAAAAACTTCTGGTCGAAGCAAAGTGAAGGCTGTTAAAAGTAGAGTGGGGGTACTCCACTATGAAACTCTGTGATCGTCGTGCAAAAATTGTTGCTACCATTGGTCCCGCCACGGCTTCGAAAGAGGCTCTGGAAAAAGCGATTCGTTCAGGAATGAATGTGGCGCGCTTGAATTTTTCGCACGGCACGCACGAGGATCACGCTAAAGTCATTCACTGGATTCGTGAGTTGACGGTTTCGATGAATGCTCCCGTCAGTCTGCTTCAGGATTTGCAGGGACCCAAGGTTCGGGTGGGCCGATTCAAAGAGGGTTCGATCACGCTGATCCCTGGCGAAAAAGTGGAAATGACCGTCGAAAAAATTCAGGGTGAGGCAAAACTCATTCCTTCAGATTTTCCAGAGTTGATCGAGTCTGTTCAGGTGGGTTCACGAATTCTGTTGGATGACGGTTTGATTGAACTGCTTGTCACCCGCAAACTTTCGCAGAGCCGCTTAGAGGTTGAAGTCATTTACGGCGGACTTTTGAAAGATCGCAAAGGTATGAATTTGCCCGGGGCTAAGCTGCCGGTCGAATGTATGACGGATAAAGATTTGGCCGATTTAAAGTTTGGCTTGGCGCAATCGGTGGATTACGTCGCTCTCAGTTTTGTTCGAAAGGGAAAAGACATCCGCCAACTTCGCGAAATGATCGATGCCGCCAATAGCAGTGCCAAGATCATCGCAAAAATTGAGATGCTAGAGGCTCTCGAAAATCTCGAAGAGATCGCGCGACTGAGCGATGCCGTTATGGTTGCCCGCGGAGATTTGGCTGTCGAAGTTGGACAAAGTCGGTTGCCCGGTTTTCAGAAAAAAATCATCACGCTGTGCAACCGTCTTGGCAAGCCGGTGATCACCGCGACTCAAATGCTAGACTCGATGGTTGAAAACCCACGTCCGACGCGGGCCGAGATCACGGATGTGGCAAACGCCGTTTTGGATGGTTCCGATGCATTGATGTTATCGGCCGAGTCAGCCAGTGGCGCCTATCCTTTCAAATGCATTCAGACCATGCACGAAATCATCGTTGAGGTCGAACGCAACGAAGAGAAGTACTATAAACTTTCATTAGATGATGAGTTCTTGAGTGTGCCCGCGGCGATCGGAGCCTCCGCCAGCTTGAGTGCGCTGAAGTTAAAGGCCACCGCCATCGTCTGTCTGACAACGACTGGAAAAACGGCAAATATCATCGCGGCATTTCGTCCACGTGCAAAAATTTTGGCGGTCACCGATCGCATTGATGTTTTGAATAAATTGGAATTGAGCTGGGGAATTCAAACGTTGACGATTCAACCCTATAAAACGATGGAAGACATCTTGGTTCAAGTTGATCGATTGCTGGTGGAATATGGCTTGGCCCGAACAGGTGATCGCATCATCGTGACCCTTGGCCAACCTATCGAAGCCAACGGCAAAACAAATTCAATGTTTGTGCACACCGTGGGAGCCGATCAGTTTTCGCGATTGGAAGACAAAGACTTGCCACTCCGCTGCCGCCGCAACCCCATGGCCTAGTCCACCGATGGGTTTTTAAAGTTAGATTCATTTCACTAGTGACAAAGCACGACTGTGTAAATTTTGGTCATTTTGACAAAAATGGCTTTTTTCCGTCGGCGTCTTTGTCCAAAGTTGTCCAAGGACTCCCATCGCAAGTTCGGGCAAAGTGATCTCATTCGTAGATATGACAACACACAACCTTTTAAAGGAGATTACCATGATTCGGATTCTAGTCCTCTTAACTTCATTCAGCATTGCCATTTCTTCACAAGCTTCGCTGATCGATGTCGGAGCAGATCTTCCTCAAAACAAGCCTGCAGAGTTGATTCAACTGTCCCCCGAGGTGGCCGAGGCGGATGTTCCAAAAGAAGCGCAAGTTGCGCTCTTGGGAATTCTTCAGGAGAGCAGCTGTTCTGAATCTGTGATTTGTAAAAATGGCCTTCGGCTTTCATGTTGGGTGTCTGGCTATGGAGCCACCTGTGACGCCTCTTCCGACTCAATCAAATGTGTTGCGTATGATGCGCCAAATTATTTTTCGAAATCTGAAAAGCATCACCTCAGGTGCAATTGATTTTTACGAGTGAGCCAATGAGTTAATCTTTGCGGCGAAAATCGCGTGCCATCACCGTTTTGCGCCCGTCGAGTCTGGCGGCTTCCATCATGTCGTCCAGTGCGCGCCGGAGTTGATCTGAAAGTAAATCATAAACCTCTTGCGAGGTGTTCATGTCGGCGCGGTCTTTGACGTATTGGCGAATTCGCGAAACCACCACTAAGACTTCGTCTTCTTTATTGTTGGTGGTCGTCGGAGTGCTTGGTCGAATAAGGATGCGGCGACTTTCGTTGCTGGCACTCTGGCTGCCAGACGTTGACGAGGCAGATGTCGGCGCGAGGTTTCCGCTGATGGTGCGGGCGGGTGGTCCGGCGGCGCTCAGTTGTGCTGCTGGGGCTTGGCGCTCGCTCAGTTCGCGAGCCCATTGCTCTGGCCCCGGAGAAATTTTTTCGATCGCGCCAGCATCGCGATGTCGGGCGTTGGGCAAGTGCACTTCCCAGCAAGCTACGCTGCAGAAGACAAGGCCGGTGCGTTTGTTATTACAAGTTGAAACCGAACATTCGAAGAACTTGATTTTAAAACCGAGAGCTTTTTTGCACGAAGAGCAGAGGCGCCACACTTCACTCACGCGAAGATCCTTTTTTTTAGAGGTTGGAGTTTATTTTAAATGTTTTTTCAGGTCGTTGACAATGCCCCAATTGAGAGCGGCTGGTTCAACGTTTTCCAAAATCACCGATACAAAAACGCCATCATTTTCCATAATCTTTTCTGAAACCAGATTTTTTTCGATGAGGGAATTGAGATCTTCGGCCTTGATTAAAAAACCAAACTCTTTCATGGATTCATTTTGCAGATCCGTTAGGTTGACCTTGCGAGAGTTGTTTCGACCTTCTGGGGCCCGCTTGGCGAAATGGATGACGGCGCGAAGAAATTTGACTTCTTTGTCGTCGAGAACCGGGCCTTTGTCTTTGTCGGCCTTAAATAGCTGACCATTGTACCAGTCGACAAAGTGAAATAGAACGTCGGGTTTAAAATTGGTGATTTTGATTCGACCTTCACCAAGATCCTCAAGTTTAACGAACCCCATGGTCTTCAGAGCGTCCATCAAAGCTTGCA
>CALCCV010000037.1 GCA_937900305.1 uncultured Pseudobdellovibrionaceae bacterium
CCGCCAGGTCTGCACTCGCCGGGACCATACTCAAAATCACCAACACCGACAAAAACCACACTCGCAGTCCGACCGACGAAGAATTTGCCGAGCCGAAATTTCGTTGACAGTTGTTCATCATAAAGACAGCGAGAGCAAGACTGAGACCACCAAACTGTTCACCGCCGACGACCGTGTCGAAGATCTGAAACGCTCAGATGGAATTGAGCGGCTGCCTCAAATCCAGGTATCGTCAAAAACTTCGACAGAGGCCGTCGAGCGGCAGCCCACTCTTCCCGTCTTTCGGTAGAGAGGAGATCTTAAGTCAGACTTTTCAATCGCTCACCTAGCTCGTGAATCAGAGTTTGTTTAAAAACCAAAACATCGAGAATGAGATCTTTGAAACTGAGGGCTCCGTCGATTTCAAACGGGCGCCAAGGTTCGCTGCGGCCGGTGACACTCTCCATCCAGCTTTCAAATGAAAGTCGAGGATTGATCTGGCCATCGTATTTACGGCGCTCGAGATTCTTGCGAGGATCGCCTCCCCAAACGATTTTCTGAATGGACTGAGCTCTAAAAAATAAAAATAAATTCTGGGTGTGCGCCTGCTCTCTGATCGCCAGAACACCCGCCGCCAATTCGACACAGTTTTGAAATACAGGATCTAGGGCTGACAATTCATCACAAGCAAAAACCAATTTATCTTCAGCGATCATCTTTTCGAAAAGAATTTCCCGCAACCTTTTGATCAAGTCGCGAGTCGGAGTGGTTCCAGAGATTTGAACATGGTCTGGAGTTACGTAGGCCATACCGGTGGCTGAGAAGAGATTGAGAACCTCAGTCGATCGACGAAAAATTTCGGGCATGACGTAATTCTCTGATTTGAGAGAGTTGAATAAAAGCCTCAGGTCGCTTTCAAAACGCAGACGCAATCCACACTCCTCAGTTTCACCGTGGGTGCGGGCGAAAATTGCAAAAATGGCCGAAAGGCCCTCGCACGAAATCCGCTTTGAATACGGAACCAGATTGACTGCTTCGCTGTGGCAGGCGATCAGGCCCCACAATTTGTCCTCGACAATTACGGCGACTGAAAACGAAGACCTGACGTTCATGTTCTTCAGATACTCTAAGTGAATTGGCGAAACGGCCCGCAGTTTGGATTTGCTTAGGTCCAGCGGGCGCCCCATGGAGAGATGATGCATCTGTTTGATGGGAATGGGTTCCACTTGCGCATCAGGGATTAACCGTGTGCGGTTCTGCAAATAAAGACTT
The DNA here is from genome assembly GCA_937900305.1 of uncultured Pseudobdellovibrionaceae bacterium. Lineage (GTDB taxonomy): Bacteria > Bdellovibrionota > Bdellovibrionia > Bdellovibrionales > Bdellovibrionaceae > CALCCV01. The sequence goes on from CALCCV010000037.1 coordinate 1,252, forward strand.
CGCGCGGGCAATGGAATATCTGTCGCCGGAAATCGATGATCCATAAATGAGGCCGTCGCCGCAATTTTGTCTTCGGCAATCACCACACCTTCCCATGTGGGCATAAACTGATACAACAGGACTCGCTCAAACCCAGTCAAAAGGCGAATGCTCCGACAAAGCGCTTTGCCCGCATGTTGAAGAGTGATGGATCTGAGCATTGAGCGACCGAGATCTACTGAACTCTGCGAGTGCGCCAAAATGTCTTGCGAGGTGCTGGTGGCATGTGCAGGTTCAATTTCAAAGATGCAAATCCCCTCCACCATAAAAATATGAATTTCAATTCCATGATCGAGGTGACGCCATTTTTCAAAATGAACATAACAGTCCTCTTGCCCCCGTTCAGCAATTTTAATTTGATTCTGGATCTGCTCGATCTCAACACGCGAAAAAAGTTCAGTCCAACGCCAACGACTAGATTCTATCGTCAAGTCGACAAATAGCTCCGTCACGTTCGCGCTGGTCAAAACGATTTTTTGATCGTGCGTGTGAAATCCCAGTAAATATCCATGAGGTTGTATGGATTGAATAAGGTGGATTGGCTCTTTATCGCATGTTGTGAGTTGGTTAGCTAAGTCCACTACCGATTTCGTCATGCGTCTCCTCCAAGACTTCGCTTCATCCACACTTCAATTTTATCACACAGGGAATCTGTATTTATTGGTTTCGTTAGATAGTCGTTCATACCCGCATCGAAACACAATTCGGAATCTCCGACCATTGCGTTTGCCGTCAGGGCCAAAATTGGAATCGCCGCGTTTTCATTGTCCAGATTGCGAATTTCACGAGTCGCTTCGTAACCATCCATTCCCGGCATCTGAACATCCATAAGGACAATGTCAAATTTGCGAGCCCGCAACTCAGCGAGAGCCGCCTTGGCACTCTCTGCCAACACCGGAGAGTATCCCAGTTTTTGCAGAGACAACTCGATCACCAATCGGCTGTCAGGATTGTCATCCACTGCTAAAACCCTGCAGTCGCGCCGCTGGGAGTTTGTCA
>CALCCV010000038.1 GCA_937900305.1 uncultured Pseudobdellovibrionaceae bacterium
ATTGTGTTAGCGAACCGCAAGAAGCAACTGATGGGACATGAAGATGGAAAGCATTCGTTGATCATGAAAGATACTCACATGGAAGTGATTCCAGAAGCAACTTCAATTGCGACTGCAGCAGCGTCGATGAATCCAACGGCAGCTCCTACAGCAGCACCAACGACAAAGCCTGATTCGGATATGATTTATGATATCTTGGTATTGTACACACCACAGGCGATGAACAACAATTACGGTGGAAGGTAAGAATTCTTATTTTTGTATTTCCTAGTTAATTATTGATTAATAGAACTTAACATATTCTTGTTACAGAAATATGACAGAAACTAAAATAAAAAAAATAAGCGGCCGGCGATTCACTTCTCGCACCTTTCTTCGAGCTGGCAGTTTTATTTTCCTGGGGCTCAGTTTAAACATGACCCTTGCCTGTTCTCCTGAAAATACAGACGAAGAAATTGAATCAAAGCGCGCCAACATGGTGATCGCTCGAACCTTAGAAGGGTCTTGGCTTGAAGAGACCTGCACCTTTGATGATGAAGCTTCGTTTATTCGCAACGAGATTGTTGTCGACTACAACAATCATTTCACACTCAAAGTGAATCTGTACAGAGATTCGACTTGCACAGAGTTTTTGCGAACGGCAGAAAGTCAGGAATACCAAGTGGCCGCAGCTGCCCATCGGGAACAGCTCTTACACGTGAAGGTGGTCGCGACCCTAATGAACCCGATGTCCAGACAGGACCGAGAAAAAATCGTTTACACAAAAGTTTATACCATCGAAGACATCGAAACCGAAAGCACCGAGCCCGAAAAAATTGGCGTTACGCTCATCAAATCCATTCTCAGTCGACCGGGCTTCGCTCCGGAGGTCAACGCTACGGCTCAACAGAAAGTCATTTTCTTTCGTCATTGAGTTTGCGCCATTGAGGTTTCCCTATTCAGCCCTGGCAAATTAGTCAGGGTACATTTCAGCTAACGTCTTGGACTCTAAATAAAATTCATATCGACTTCGCTCCTGTTTGCGGAGCGAGAGATTGTCCTTGAGCTCAACCGATAAGAAATTCGCGATCCGAGTCGTATGATCGGGATCATTGCAAGAGTACAATGGAGAAAATTGTTTGAGCGCATACTTTGCGTCCCCCTTTGGCTCTGGTGGAACTCGGCGGTTATAACTCTGGGTCAGTATATTTAACGAAAGCAAACGCGCGAGATCTTGCGCGCGATTGAAATTCAGTCCGGTCTTTTTTAAATACTCTTGGATATCAGGGGTTCCCACTGGAGCGCTTGAGTTAACAAACCCCTTCGTGACAAGTCCCGAACAGTCTTTGAATTTGGTCAGTTGGTAGGACGCCGCCAGTTTTCCGATTTCTATGGCAAAGTCTAAAAAATCTGCTCCCGTGGGAGCCGTCAAACGATTTGCCAACGGAAAACTTGACAGCTCTTCCGAGTCCTGCGGCATAGTTTCGTATTCTAGTCTGAGCCCATGTTGACCCAGATATTTCGTTTCTCCATAGACGGGCTTTCCGTCGATGAGGACCAACTGAATGTCGCGCTCATCGCTCAAGGCCACTAAGTTTTTAAATGGATTTACATCTTTCTTTTTCACGGCAATGACCGAACCCATTGCCCCAATCGCTAAACGTCCAACGCCGGCCTCGCCGGGGCCAATCTCCCAATGACGAATCATTTTGGCAGGATACTCCGTCATCATTCGGTAAATGATTTCGTCTGTAACTTTGTATGGGACTTTGCCAACCCGAGCGCGAGAAGGGCCAACCGCAGTTTGCTTTTCTGCGACACTCTCGTGTTCGTTTCGACTGATCAAATAAGCTCGTGCCACCTTAGCCTCTTCAAGTATCGACCGGGTCCCTGTGGGAAGCCAATCGGAACCGAGCGAAACAAGAACATTCGCCTCGAGGGCCGCGGCGACATCCAGGGTTTCCCCGTAGAGCAGCAGATTCGAAAATGGTGACCAGACCAAACCCATTTTTTTTTCGGCCATGAGTCTGATTTCACTTTTCGAAATTCCGATCCCGTGAACGAAGTTTAGCGCAACTTCGGTTTCATTTTCGTTGGCATCCATAAATCCGAAAAGTTTCAATAACTCGAACTCCTTGCGATTAAATGGGTCGTCCCTTCGACCTTCAGAAAGGTGAGTGATGATTGCAGAGTGTTTTGGACTTGAGAGAGTGTTGCGCTTGATGGCAATCGCTGGATGAACCCAGTAAAGAAATCTCAACAATCCTTCCGGCGGATTTACACAGGTTTTCTTTAAAAGCTCTTCGTCTTTCATCCGAACTGCATCGACTCCCAAGATATTTTGAACTGTCACCTGCAAACTGGGGCAGTACGTGTTCACCATCCGGGCCAAAACTTCTTCGTATTTAGCACCGGCCAAAATGTCTGGTCGCATATGCTTCCAGACGAAGGCCATTTCATCGACCATCAAAAGATCCAGCGGAGCACTCACTCGATCTCGCTTTGAAATGTAGGACTCTGAATCTTCCACTCTTTGGATCGCAAAATTTTCGACGCATGAACTCGGCCCCTGCAGATAAGTAGTGCCTAAAACCATTGCCTGCAATT
>CALCCV010000039.1 GCA_937900305.1 uncultured Pseudobdellovibrionaceae bacterium
TCAAACTTTGGTGACTCGCTTGCGAAAGCTGCAAATCCCCGTCAAATGCGAAAATTCAACCTTGAGAATCGAAAACGTCTTGGTGATTCCATGAAAAGCCGTCGCCAAGTAAATATCATATTCGTGATTTTACTTTTCCTTGGGTTGCTTCTCTCTCTCTCTGGCCACGCAGAAATTCTCTCGGGAAAGTGTGAGACCTCCGGAGGGAAGACAAGCTACTTCATCGAAATTGCACCCACCGGCGAAGGTCTGCAAGGAACAGTTCGCGCGTTAGCACCTCGATCTGAGAAATACTTGCTTGTGAGTCAGCAGCTGGGTCGCTTTGTTGAAAACATCACTTCAGAGTGGTCTCGCGAATTCAAGAATCGACAGAAAGCCATCGATTTCGGGGAATTTGCATTGGAACTCGTGGAAACACTTCCTTCTTCGTTAAAACTGAGCAGCGGCGAATTCGTCAACTTTGCGGGTCGCCTCCATCACGATTTTCCGATGCCTTTGCCGGAAGACTCTATTCGCTCTGTCCGCTGTCACCTAAACAAAAATTCGTCACCGACTAGCGATGTCCCTTTGAATTACGATGAAAAAACTCTCTATCATCTTCGTCTAGATGCGAGTGGCGATTGGCAAGTCTGGCTTCAAAAAAACTTCTTCGACTACAAAAATTTATTGCGACTTAGAGATGAATCGGAAATTGATTTTTGGTTTGGTCCCATTAACTCCTATGATCCTGCCTGTGGAGACCTAGCGATTGCTCCTCTTAAACAACTCTTCAATCAATACGAAGCGGCTCTCTACGCCTACGACGACGCCTCCTATTCTCGAGCGACCAATTTATCTCGTGAAGATCGATTGAATCCTGCGCTTACGAGCAGCTCCTTAGTCGAAGATGTGCGTGCGGAGAGGTCTAATCTTTCTCGCAAAGAGCGACTCCGCAGCGTGAAAAAACTTGGAGAAAATCTGGCGGCGGCCTTTGCAAAATCCCAGGTAGCTCCGGATTTACAAGAAAAAGACTGTCGTAAAATTGCGGGAGCTTTTTACCTCTACCAATCGGTAAAACTGCTTCAAAATCGAATCGCTCGCGATTCAGCTCCGGGATCTCAAATTGCGGTAGACAGTTTTGGCATCGGGATTCTGACTGCTTTTCTTTTGAATTCTGAATCGAATATCATCAATTTTTTTAATTTTAGCTCCAATTCTGATCTAAGATTGAAAAAAATAATCGGGGGTTTCCGCTGCGGCGAAAAGAAAATCTATCTAGACTCGCAACTCCCGCCCATTGACTTAGCCGGGGTGTTTTTACACGACGTCAGCCATCTTTTTGAAGATCTCGCTCCAAATCAGATCGACCTTCCCCTTCGTGAGCGCTTGTTGCTCGATGAAACACTGAGTGTGGTTACGGCTGCTTACTTTCAAAAGTCATTTTCCATTGGCGAAAGTACCTCGGCAAGATCGCATGACGTCGGCTTTAGCCTGTTTAAGGAGGGCGGTCCGTTTGAGCGCCTCTTTTCGAAATTACGTCAGCCACGTCAACCAGACAAACAAATTCAATTTTCAAATTTTTTTCAAAAAACATTTTTAGGTGGAGTCCCATCGAATGAAGAGACAAAACTCATTACTGAAATTTACTCGGTCGTTTCGAAAGCTTACTTCGGCAAACCTCTAACCGAAATTCCTCCTGACCTCGCCCCGCGAAGTTTAAATTTGAAGGGCAGTGCCCTTTCGAGATTATTAAAAAATCTCGATCTCGAAGTCACACCCTCCGACCAAGTTGACAAATACCCTCAGAGCACTCTCGTCGTGACGGATGAAAGAACAAACGAGATCGTTGCCAGTAATATCGAAAGAATTTTGCAAACGTTGAGAGAGCTAGAACCCCTTTTCATTTCAAAAAAATCTCAAAGTTGTGAAGCCTTCGAATCGGCAGCGGCACACACATCAGAAATTAATGACTATCTGGGAGTTGACGTCCCGTTTCAACCCAACGGACGCACAGTGGCTCCAAATGGCCGTGCTGTTGCTCCGGCGACTTCTATAGTGCATCCATGTATTCACTCCCTCCAAGGCCTTTAACAGCTGGTGAAACCTCACTGCGGCACCTGCCAATCCCCAATTTGAACCAGCACTTAAGCTGATCGCCTGACTCCGCGTGTGTCAACTCCATGGCCAGACTCCTTATTTTTGGCACCGGCCATATTCGGTCGAATTCGTAGGAAGTTTCCGCGAACTCTTTTATCTTGAACCTACCCGAACCCCTTAGAACATCTCTCACAAGGAAAATTTTATGACAAAAAAATCTCTTCTTATCTTGAGTTACCTACTCTTAACAAACTCCATCAGTTTTGCCGAAACGAGGACTCAAGCGCAAATTGACCGAAATGAATTTTCAACAGACTCTGGTCCATCGGCAAAGAAAGGCCAAGAGCTGCGTGGAACCTGCGAAGTCGGTGTAGTCATCTCAGACGGTTTTACAAATTTTGCCATCGATCAACTTGAAAAAAATGGCTTTTCCTTTAAAAGCACGGAAAATGCGTTCAACGCAAACTACGATCTAGCTCAAGGTCAACTCGAAGTTCGCATTGGAGTTGACGAAACTAAATCCTGCGACTTCAGTGTTCTCGGCAATTATTTTGCGGGCGGCGAATACACTTACAACTGCGAAACAAATGGATATGAAGCCTGGATTTCTGTTCGGACCATCAACGGAAGCGTCCGTGACGTTCGAGAGTCCCAGCCATTGTACTCCAACTATATGCGCCGTTTAAGCACTTGGAGAAAAACTAAGGAGCAAGCGCTTGAGGAGATCAAAGTTCTGCTGAAGGCGAACTTGCCGTCTTGCGGTTAGGTTCATGACCGACAGATACCTCCCTAAAAAATTGCGCAAGAAATGGAGAACTTCGAAGTGAAACTCGAGCCCTTAGAGGGTCGGCCAACTTTGCTTCCAAGCTCTCAGACATTCGTTAATGCCGTTTAGTTAAGAAATCGCTCAATGGATTGACGATCTAGAATAGTTTGCAATGATGAGTGTTAGAAAAAGAAAAAGCTGTCTTATCCACAGCTTTTTCGGTCATCAACTTTTAAAAATCTCAAAGGAGTCAATGACATGATGCGGACGCGGCAGGCCCCCCACTGGTAAATGTTTCCGTACTTCCGTCACATTTTCAAGATCGATATTTGATCGGCGCAAAGCAGAATCGAAATCGAAAGTTTAATCCTGAAAATCTGTTTTTTGCTCTCGCTAGCCTGGTATCGGGCACCAATAATTGTGG
>CALCCV010000040.1 GCA_937900305.1 uncultured Pseudobdellovibrionaceae bacterium
TTAAATCGTTGACCGAAGCCGACGGCAGAGTCGTATCCAACGACACAAAGACCCCTGAATGGGTCACTGAAATATTGCCAGCAGCGTCTTTCACCCAAAGTGCGACTTGTCTTGTGGTTTCGGTGTTGGAAAGGATAAGGGTTTCAGTTTGCGTTCCAGCCGTTGAACAAGTTCTGGTAAAATATGCTGCAGCTGGCGGCAGATAGCCTTCAACAATCGCCATCGAAGAGAAGGTTTCGCAGTTCACCATGAAAGCGCCCGTGTTGATTTGCAATGGGAGATTCACGGCATTGACATAATCTGAGGCCGTGATGGTTGGAGCCGTGGCAGGATAAGAGTTTTCAACATTGAAGTTTAAACTCTTTTGGTAGACAGGTTTGCCAAGATCAATACTGCCACTTCCGTTGTCAGAGCCAATTTTAAGTAAAACCGTGTGCGCACCTTGGGAGTTTTTGTTTAAGCTCCAAGATAGTTGATTGGTGGTGGAGAGGCTCACTCCATCGACACTCCACTGATAGGCCATTTGATATTTTGGATCCCAGTGAAGAGCTGTGACTAAAAGAGAATTGTTTTGTCCTTCTTTAATGACAGCTGGAAGGCTTGTTGTGACAATAGTCGGCGGAATTTGTTTAAGCCTCTGCATCGTGGTGCCAGTGAAAGCCTCAAACGCTGCTTTCTTGTCTGCGTCTGCTGCAATAGCATCAAAGCTATCAGATAGATTTGATTCATTGATATTGAGAAGAGCTGAGATGACGGAGTTTGCTTGCGATAGAGTCATCGAGTTGAGATTGGTTTTGCCGGCATCACTGACGAGCGGTAAAAAACCTAGAAAAGTAGTGCCCATGGAGATGTCTTGAGCATCAACTCCTGTGACCGGGCGATAGAATTCCTCACTACAACCGGAAGCTTTGAGGACATAGTTGATTACATTGTTATTTGTGATCGCGTAGGTATTGGCTTTCGGAATTTGAAAGCTGCCATCAGGCTCAATAGTCACTTCTGCAACAAACGAAGAGTCAATGCTGCCGTCGGATTGGATTTTGTGGATACTCACTTTTCTATCCGAGCAAGTTGATAAAATGGAATTAGAAAGCCCCTTTTGATTGGAGCTATTTTCAAACATCAAGGCCTTGCCTTGGATGTAGCCACCAGCTGGTCCACCGTTTAAATACTCAAACGAACCTTCAAGCGAGCAACCAGTGAGATATAAAAGCCCCAGGCCCAAAACAATGAAAGCCGCTACCTCGCTAAGTTGCTTAAGGTTCTTGGTTCTTAACATCCCATCCTCTCATCACGTTCCACTAGACATTATATCGGTTGATTGGTAGGTGATCTAAAGCAATTTGCCTTTGGTTCATCTCACTCTGAGGCAACAAAAATCGAGGGTGTTCCGTCTCACACAACGGGACTGGGATGATCACAGAAAACCTCATAAAGTGGACCGGTCGTTTTTATCTTGCTCAATCGTCTTCCAAAGATGTTCAGTCAACTCTGTATGGCGGTACAAAAAAATATTTTGAAACCAGCAAAGGCCGTCTATGATTTTCCAAACATAAATATCATCAATAACAACTATATTTAAAATAAATTTAAAAAATGTATGGGATACCTGTATAAGGGCATAGCTAAAAAACTTAAAGAGAAAAAATTTGATATGAAGTTTTTAAAATTTGTTCTTGTCGCTGTGGTTTTTTCCGATTCGGTGAGGGCCAATGCGGGATATTTGGAAGTAGACCGAGTGGAAAAAGTGATTGAAATCGAAGTGGTCCCATAGAAAGTGAAATTGATAAACTGATAAAGGAAAATGGAGGAAAGCTTTCCTCCCCTGCATCTCGCGTCGTGAGTTTGGAGACGATGCTCAGTACACGCGGTGAAGTCGTCTGCGTTTTGCAAATGGTTGAAAGAGTTCAAGTCACAGTAGGCTCATTGACCTTCGAAGGGCTTAACGTCACTTACGTTCGAGATTTAGAGGGACTAAGCTGGAATCAATGTCGGGACCATATTCCGACAGAACTTGTGAGTTGGCCACTTCGCAATAGGTAAAGTCTTTGGGCTAATTCATTCAACTGTATTTTCCTTGTCATCGCAGTTCCCGAATTGAGAACAAGCTCGAAGTGTTTAAGACATCCACAGACCACTGATTGCCATTCATCTCGGTCTTTTGAGTCTCAGACAGCCTTGTGCTTAAAAGGAGATTTGCTCTGTAATTGCCACCGTCATTGTTAAACACTTCAATCGTCCCACGGGTTTTAGAAATGACGAAGACATATTTGTGTGTTGCCATTCCAAATTCCTTAGTGAGTGGCTTTGAAAATACTTTCGTTCCGTCCGCCGATAAGTCAAAGGTGCCGTAGGTTCGCATTTTTACCGAGACCCCTTTCCGAGTGGATTTTTCGTCGGTGAAAAATTTAAATTCCATTTCAGAACCTGCATCGACATCCATCCAGAGTGCCGCTTCGACCTCAAGGATCATTTCCTCTTTTGGTAGAGTTGAAAATTGTAGCGAGCCCACACCCGTTATTGATCCTTCGGAGGAGCAATGGAATGCGTTTCGAAATGAATTGATATGCAGTCTTTTATTGACTAGCAAAAACCGTTTACAGTTATAGGGTTCATAAACGTAAGGGCCTTCTGCATCCGAGAGCTTCTGGAGTTTACCGGTGCTTAGGAAACGAATTGAGTTTGGCTTTGTTTCGACCAATATTTTGGCGTCGACGTAACTTTTAATGGTGTTGCTGGCTGCAAAGTCATTCTCAATATCAGCTGGAATAGCGATTGTGTTGGGCGTTAGGTTCGGTTGCATCGTGGCGAGTATGTTGTCTGTCTCAGTTCCGACGTAGGCATGCATTAAAACATCACGCATCTGTTCAAGAAAGCAGGAGTTGTAATCGTCAGCGAGATTGGTTTGGCAAGCAAATGTTATCTCGAGAGAGGTTCGGAGAAAGAAGATTTCGAGAGCATTGTAAACCTCCATGTAAGAGTCGGGCTCGATGAAATAGCCTAAAAGATTCTTTGGCAATTGATTGGTTTCGCTGCCGGATGTATATGCCTGCATCAAAATTTTCATTTGCTGAAGGTATTCTGGTGAAGGAGTGCTCGGCACAAATCTTTGATCATCAAACTCACTTGGCGGCACGTCCTTTGGGTCGAGGAGGATGATCTGATAAACTAATTTTTGGATCTCTTCATTGGTTAAGTACATGTCTAACTGTTGCATACGGAGTCTCTCGTGCAGAAAGAGTGCCGCTTGGCTAATGCGCCCAGTGCGATTGAAGTTGTCAATGTTCACGACCGCGTGCTTGCTCATGAACATCGCTGTCGGGACCATTTCGAGATTTGGATTTGGTGTGAAATTTTGAGGTACGAAAATCTCGTTGGCTCCCGGAATATAATACGACGTTGCCAAAATAGGTAAGCTATAATTCACTTTTCTAGTCGGACTCAAGAGACCTGAAAAGGATTGGTCTTTGATGTAGGCCTCGCGATCAAGTGCGCGCAGAAAGTTCTTAGCTCGGCCACTCCACAGCTTCAAACGTTCTTGTAGCAAGTGAAATGATTTGAAAGTGCGATAGTCAATGTACCCGCCGAACTGTCCACTCTGGTGAGTCGGCAATTTGATTTGGTCACCGGCCTGTGTCTCACGGAAACTCGGATTTAGAGCGTAAATGTCCCAAAGGACTAAATAGGGCGAATTCGGGAGTTCAACTGTAGTGCCACCACCGCCGGAATTGCCGCCGATGTTCTTTGTTTTCGAAACGCCAATTGGTCCAGCTGTTGAGACATTAGACAGTCCGAAGAGTATGGCCGCGATAAAAAATGGTGTAGAAAGGATTATTTGGATTTGACGTGCGATCTTCATGAGTTCTCCGGTAAATGATTTTGAAAGCAATTCAAAGGCCAAAAAATGAAACGCCCGTTGAGGGGAGGCGCAACGGGCGTTTCGGAGGGAGCAGGTCCTGTCTTCCGGTTGGATGGGAGGCACCTCTTAAGGGTGGGAAGACATTTTTAAAGTTTTTACAAGCGCGTTGTTATTGGTGTGATAGGACCAAGAGCCTCCTTTCACGTGACTCAAATCGTGGTCCGTCAATTTGACAGTGGCTAAAAGCGTTTCATTGGTGTTGTCAGATTTTTCGCGAAATGAAATTGCAATTGTTTTTTTCTGCAAAGAGGATCTGACGATGTAAACTCGCGAGGTCTTCAGATTTGCTATCGAAGCACTTGTATTCAAAATCAGGGCGTTGCCCACTCTGACAAATAGATCCAGCACTCCTGAGTTGCGCAATTGCACAGAGATCCCACCGTCGGCACTCGAGTTCTGGAACATAGAGACTGCAATTTCAGAGCCCCCATCGTTTGGATTGTAGAGCGCGGCTTCGATCGATAGAGCCATTTCTGACTGAGGTTCAGTAGGCCCTGGGAAAAACAAGGTTCCAACCCCACGGAGTTCCGTGTCGCAATACAACGGCCACCGGAAAGGGTTCACGTGGCTCGGGTCGCGATGGAGAGCAAGAACACTGTCGCAGTTCTCGGGTGACAAGATGACCT
>CALCCV010000041.1 GCA_937900305.1 uncultured Pseudobdellovibrionaceae bacterium
TGAAGGGCCAGGTGCTTAAGGCGATCCCAACCATAAATTCGAGTGAAAACATAAGAGGAAGTTCCATCTGAAAACTTGACGAGATAAATTTTGTTATAGTTTGAAGCCGAAGTTTTGACCTCAGCAATAAATTGAGCATTTCGTTTTGTTAAGCGATATTTAACTTCTGAATCAGAGCCATAGTGCAATTCAATGTTCCTGTGGTTGAGGCCAGCTTCCCAAAAGACCGCGCGGGTCGTTCGCGAGGCTGTATAACCTCCGATGTCCATCAAAAATTCATCCCCGTCGATGGGCCAAGTGGAGATTTCGCCCGTGAGGTCTTGCGATTCAAGCTCAGTGGATTGCATTGGCAGTTTGTTGAACTCATCAATGCGGTTTTGAGTGTCGATGGCCACCCAACCTCTAGAAAATCCTTTGGCCGTGCTCTCTTCCATTTTATCGCGAGCTTGAATAATCTTGTTTTGTTCCTCGGATGGCAGGGCGAGGGCACCCAAAATCACCTGAACGCCGGCGTCCACACCCTGGTCTTTGGCTAAGCTGAGTTTTTCGAGAGCCGCTCTGGAAGAGCGAAGCAGTTCCTCAGAGGTGAGGTCGTGGAGTCGCTCTGACACCTTCTTGTCGAGGGCGGTGATGCCGTCAGAGTCGTGTTTGATCAGCTCATCACCTAAAGACTTGGCCAAAAAATTTATCTCATCCACTTTTAAATGGAGCTTTAGATCTTTGACTTCGGCAGGGTTGACGGAAATATTTTGATCTTCCTTTTTTGCGGCGAAAACAGAAGATGAAGTTATGAATGTGAATGAGACAATAAAAATAGAAATTTCCGAGATGAATTTTTTGGCGGTAATCATTGGGCATCTCCATCGAAAGCCATTGACATAAGGACTGCAATTTTGTCTTTAATAAAAATTTTTGTAGTGTCCGTTCGCTCTCGCGCGTGAAAAAGTTTGTAATATTCCGAATCTTTGGTGAACATGGCGACCATGATTGGATAGAAGCTGTTGAGTGACGAAGGGGATGAATCCCCTCTCGCAAGTTTTTCAGAAACTTGCGAGATTGCGGAAACCTGCTCCTCGTAAAGCGTGATGCCATTTCCATCGGCATCAGTCGTATAAATGCTGAGGTCTGAGGTGTCTTGCACCGTATTGAAATAGGGAATGCCCATGCTCATAGCCTCGTCGATGGTGTTTTTTCCGCCGACCAGAATCGGTAGATCAGCAGCCTCGACAAATTTAAGATAAATTCCTTGAGGCACCCTGCCAACAGCGATCACTGCCACTTGATCTGGGGAGGTCATCTTCTTCGAAAGTTTTGCGACAAGATCGGCATCTCGAATGTCATAGAGTTGAATATTAGAAGTCGGGACAGGTTGAATGTTGCTATCCATTGAGCCGAATTGATACTCAGAAAGATACCATTCATCTTCGCTGAGGGTTGAAAATGTCAAAAGGAGTTTGGGACGATTGAATAACGCGAAACCTTCCTTCTCGGCGTGAGCTCTGACTCCAGAGGCAAGTTTTGCAACTGTCCCGAAAACATTGTGAACATTGGGAATCAGCCCCATGCCATAGATCGTTTGAATGTCGAATTTATGTTCGTTGGTCAGTAGGTAACTTAGATTTTCGCCACGGATATTTTCGCTCGGATCGGTGCTGGCTTTGAACTGTTGGAAACCCGCGACAGCTAGCGCGTTGGCTTCAACGGTGTCGTGATATGCGAGACCAAGACCCTGCAACTTTTTTTGGACAAATTCTTTGCCGACTTCGTCAATGCCTTCGTGAGAACTCCAGCCTATCGGCTGAAGGGCGATGTATTTTTCGACTTTCAACTCGGCAGCACCGATAAATTTCATTTCGTAAGTCCCCGGCACTTCATATCCGTCGTCGGCCCCGGAAATTCCATACTTTAATGGTTTGGCACCCGTGTCGGCTTGGAATTCTGAAAGTGTACGGACGCAAATGGTTTTTTGAGAATCACACTGTTGGCCGGCTTTGGTGGGATCATAAAATGGCAAACCTTGCTTGAGAACCGTGGTCTTCGTCGCTTTCACTGTGTCGGCGATAATCAAGTCATAACTGCCTTTGAATCCCAGTTTGCGGAGGTACCGCATGACGGTCTGGGTGGCCTGTTGGTGCCCTGTTCCCGACGCATCGGCCATGTAGACGCGCATCTCTTGAACCTGTGAAAGATTTGTTGCCAATTTCTTATAGCTGATCTTGTCTTCAGATGAAATTTGTGCCATCGCCGAGTGAGCATTCAGTACGATTATAAATCCGAGAAATTTTGTATTTATGTTTTTCATATTTTCCTCATTGCTTACGGCTGGGAAACTGGAAAAAGTTTTTCAAATTGAGTGTACGCTTCAGAAGTTTGACCAAAATAGCTGCTGAAAAATTTTGAAGTGTTTAATTCTCCACCTTGATAGTTGGGGGCAAATTTTTCAATGTTTGCCAGAATGAGATCTTCATTTTTGGTGCAGGAATAGGTCATTTTTTTATACGAAGGAAGCGCTTGCGATGTCACGGGATCCCAAATAGACACAGTGGATTCTTCAGGGACGCAGGCAAAGTCTTCGCGCGTAGTGACGTGAACCAGTGGGGCCGAAGGGGGGCCGGGAAAAATAATGAAGGCCAAATTTTCCAGTTCATTCACGAAATACGACATTGCATTTGCCGGCGCCAAAGCTTTCGGAATGTTAATGATAGCATACCCGGAGTCGGCCCAGGACTTCGCAAGTGTCGGAGCTTTTGAAGTCGATAGATAAAATGAACCAACAGGTTCGCCAGCGTGGCTGGCGAAAAGTCGCGAAATCAAGCGCTCTCGCTGACCCATGGCTTCCTTCACCATGGCATTTCGAGTGGGTTTAGAAAGATAACGGTCCACAAAACCTAAAGCCGACTGCGGGCCGTATCCAGCGCGAGCCATGACGGGTGACGGAAGAAAGTTAGCAGCTCTTTTTCCCTTAATGCCATACAAGTTCACCATGTCTTCTGCATCCAAACCGCGAAACACTTGGACCCATTCCAACGAGGCTGGATTTGTCGCCATGGTTTCAATGGTTTCGGCGTAACGCAAAAGCACGGCCTGTACGGACGGAGTAAATGCTGAATTTTTTGATCTCAAGCCAAAAAACTCATCCTTGAGAAACAAGTTGGCGACGGTTTGGTAGTCGCTCTCGCTGATCGCTTTCGCTAAATTGGGAACGCCATTTTTAGAAAGTCGAGTTTTTAGATTTCTAAAGTTTTCTTCGTCTCGATTTTTTTCAGCATTGGCCAAAGGGATCATTTCATTCATGCGACTTCGGGCCATTTCTCCCATTTTTAACCAAAGTGACAGATAGAGTTTATCTTTTCGAATAGGTTCGGTGTCTATACCTAGAATTTCTAAAATTTTCCCAGCTTGTTCATTTTTAGCTTCTTGCGAAAGTCCTTTGGTCATAAAAAAGGTCGCGAGGGCATCCGTTGATTTTTGAATCACTTCGAGATCTTGGTTCAACAACTCCAATTGAGAATTGATTCGGCCGTGCCGGGCATTGAATTGCAGTTCTGCGTACTCAATCGTGCTGATCGCACTTGACTGCATTAAATATTGACTGGCCGGAGTCGAGAGTCCAAGAGCCACATCTAAGGTGCTGGCATAAGCGAAATGGTGAGTGAGACCCGAAGGTTCAGGATTTTGAGCCGCGTGTCCCCCCGTATCGAAATCTCCAGTTGGAATGTAACCTTTAAAGATTTCGCTCAGTTTAGAGGCGGCTAGCAAAACCGCCAGACAGTTTTGTTTCAGACGGCTGTCGATGCGAATCGTAAATTGAAGGAGATCATTCTTCAGGAAGTCGGCGTCGATGCGATAGATATCTCGACCGAGTTCTTTGTCTGATTCGATTGCGATTTGCACATTTTGTTTTTTCGCCCCGCCATCGCCACTGGCATCACCTTCCTCGCCGCCGGCATATTGACCGGTTTCAACGACCGTTCCGTCTGGGCCGATGGTGGTTTCGAAAGTTTCAAAATTCTGCGAATCGCTCAAAGCGCCCGCAAAGCGAGTCAGGAAGAGGAGTGGTTCGACCTGAAATTGAGGATTGGTATTGAGCTGCTTGTTTAGTTCTTTGATGACTTTCGAGGTTTCTACTTTTTTTCTTTCATTGGTGAGCAAAAGTTGAAACTTTCCCCACTTCTTGATGTCCGCTTCGTATTGGGCTTGATATTGGCTATCGCCTAAAGGGTCATCGCCTAAAGGGCCATCGACGAGGTTGGGATTGATGGTGATTTCTGGTGATGGCATTTGCGCATACACCGGGCGCTGAGCAGATAAAATAAAAAGCAAACAGAACGGGATGTTGAGCGCTGGCTTTTTCATTGAAAAAAGACCTCCAAAGACGGCCGCGTTCGGGAGGTCGAACGGGTCCTATTGTTGGAGAAGTGCAAAGCCAAGTCCACAGATAAGGCCCCGAGTGAAGAGAGAGGCGTGTGATCATTTCGATTAGAATTTGAAACATGGGTGCGTGGACGATCCTTTGTGGCAAATTGTTAGACAGCTGTCGAA
>CALCCV010000042.1 GCA_937900305.1 uncultured Pseudobdellovibrionaceae bacterium
AATGCAACCAAAGATCAGAATTAATTCTGCATTCAATGCTCTAAAAGCCTCTACCTCAGACGATCTTCGGCGAAACGATCGCGGTCTTGAACTAAAAATAAAATCTCCACCAGCGCTTCGGCTTAAATCCATTTTTGGTGTCAAACTGTTTTTTATTTTTACTTCTCGCGCAAAAGTCACTGCGGCTGATGAAGTGGATCGCTTCGAGAGGCGAGTTTTTTTAATTTTGGGAAAACGGGGGATTGCGGCCAGCTTATTTTAAGGATTGCATGGTCGGACTGAACACCTTCACGTTGTTCCGGCCAGCTTGTTTGGCAGCATAGAGAGCGATGTCGGCACTTTTGATGAGCTCTTCGCTCTCGGTGGTCATCGTCGGACAGGTGGACACGCCAATGCTGACCGTAACTTTGTATTCATTTTTTTCTTGAGAGAGACCAAGTCCTTCGATGCCTTTTCGCACACGTTCGGCACAGATGATTGCGTCTTCTGTCGGCGTACTTGGGAGGAGGACAACGAATTCTTCGCCACCGTATCGAAACGCCACATCAGAAACTCTGCAAAATTGTTTTATGGCTTGGCCGACCGATTTCAAAACAAAATCGCCCGTTAGGTGGCCATAGGTGTCGTTGAACTTTTTGAAATGATCAATGTCGAAGACCAGAAGTGAAAGTGGAATTTGGTTGTTTATTGATTTCGTCATTTCGTGAGTTAACGAAATTTTGAGATATCGTTTGTTGTATAAGCCAGTGAGCTCATCTGTGATCGACATGTGCTTGAGTGAGGTGTTCTCGAGAAGGACATTCACATGTGAAATCAGTGAGCGAGTTAAATTCAAATCTTCGGTATTGAGGCCATGATGCATGCTGGTGTGAGCTAGGACAACAACGCCTTGCCCGCCCTCTTGATTTCCCAACGGGCAGATGAGAAGGCCACTCATTTCGTCAGAAAAAACCTGGTCGACGACGACTTTCCAGTCGGGAGGCACGGGTTTGAAATAGGTGATCTCTGTAAACCGAACTTTGCCTTTGAGCGTTTGGGTGGTTTCGTTGAGTTCTTTGAATGAATTCAAAGCTAAACGACGCTTAGCCCGACCCTTTACCGTATTGAGCTCAATACGATCCATGACCATGTTTTCTTTGATGATGAAGCCACCACCGAGGTAGTAACGTTCGATCATGAAATCGATAAATTCGTTAAATAAATGATTGGCATCTGAAATCAAACGCGTGCGTTGAGTGAATTCCAGGAGGCATGAAATTTCAAAGATTTTTCGATCTAGCTCAGTGGTCAAAAGCTGAAGGCTCACCCGTTGCTGCATTTCGAGCTGAAGCACTTTGTTTTTTTCGGAGAGCTCTCTGTGATACTTTTCGTGCAGATTTCGCTCGAGGGTCACGTCCCGAATAAATATCAGCGAACTGATTTGCCCATCGACTTCGATCTGTTCCAGGGCCAAATTTAAAAATTTTCCTGCGTCGTCGAGAGTGACTGTAAATTCACGGTAGGGTTGAAACTGTTGGCCATCGTCGAGGCTGGAAGTGAATTTCAGAGGAGGATCAAATTTAGCCATTTCGTGCAGGTGTCGCTTTTTCACAATTCTCGACAAGGACTTGCCGAAGAGAATCCCGCCGGCTTCATTTGCATAGATAATCAGTCCATCCATGTTGACGACGACGACAGCGTCGAGCAATTGATCAAATACACTCAGTTGATCGGATTGGAGCTTCACGGGATTTGTCCTTCCTGTTGCCAGTCAAATCATCGAAGCTTTTGGAGTGATATTAGGGAAGAGTTTTCCCAGGATTCATGATTCCATCAGGATCGAAGACTTTTTTAATATCTCTCAAATAGTTTATCTCCTCTGTAGACTTTGAGTAGTGTAAAAAATCTTTCTTGGTCAGACCAAGGCCGTGTTCGGCAGAAATGCTTCCGGCGTGCCCGTGGACCACCTCGAAGACCAGTTGGTCAACCCTGCGGCACTCTTTGAGAAAATCCTCTTTGGTCATAGTCGCGGGTCTTAAAATATTAATGTGCAAATTGCCATCGCCAATATGGCCAAACCAGACCACTGTCCAGTGCGGATATTCGCGACGTAAAACCAGATCGAGTTGTTCGACAAAACTGGGGACGTTAGAAATTTTAACAGACACATCATTCTTATAAGGTGAAAATGGAGCTAGTGACTCGCTAATGTCTTCGCGATATCGCCAAAATTGCTTGGCTTGTTCTTCAGACTGCGAAATCAATCCATCGGTGATGAATCCCTCTTCCATCGCCGCCTCAAACGCCTCGCTGATTTTTTCCATTTCCGATTCCGAAGAGGCTTCAACTTCGACCACGGCATAGAATGGAGAAGGATTGGCGAAGGGAGCGGCAAACTGCTTCTGCTCAATCACCTTTTCCAGTGCCACTTGAGAGAACATTTCGTACGCATTCAGTGTCAGGCGATTGCGAAAAATCTGAAACGCTTGCATGACAGCTGGGAGGGAGGGACTTGCTAAAAGCAAAACGTGAGTTGGTCTTGATTGCGGCGCCAATTTAATCAGTGCTTTCGTGATAAAACCGAGGACTCCCTCGCTGCCGACAAAAAGGTGGCGTAGATCAAAGCCGGTCGCGTTTTTAACAAGGCCGCGATTCAGATTCAAAATTTCACCCTTTCCGGTCACGACTTCAAGTCCGAGAACCCAGTCTCGAGTGAGTCCATACCGAACGACTTTGATTCCGCCGGCGTTGGTGGCAATGTTCCCACCCATCTGAGAAGATCCGCGCGCCGCAAAATCCACGGGATACTGCAAGCCCTTTTCGCGCGCGAAGTTTTGCAAAGTTTCGGTTACAACTCCGGCATCGATTTCCACGGAATTATCCACCGGATTGAAGTTGAGAATGCGATCCATCTTCGCAAATGAAATCACGACTTCGCCATGGAGAGCACAAGCTCCACCACTTAAACCCGTGCGACCGCCACTGGGGACCAGACCCACCTTGTGTTTTCGAGCTAGTTGCACAATTTGTGCAACCTCCTCGGAGGTCGTAGGAAACGCTACGGCGCTGGCTTTGATTTCAAAATAGGTGGTCCAATCTCTGCCATAATATTGAAGCTCTTTGGGATCTTGGCTCAAGCGGGTGCCGAGGATATTTTGGAGGGCGATTACGAATTCAGTCATTGCGCCACGGTACCATTCGCAGCTCAGGCGGGCAAAAAAAACTTGCCTCCCCTTAGCACGAGTGACAACGCGATCCATGATTTTCTAGGTCATCGGAATGGTCTAAGGCGTCTGGAAAGTGTGGAAAGGAGTTTGCAACGAGGATCTCCGGTTGCGATTTTCTTTTTGAACGCAAATAGGAGGCCTCTTGAGATTTCATTCTGTCCATTCCTTTTTCACCGCGCCCGTTATTGTCGCTTTGTCTATTCTTGGTTCAGCCACGATGGCAAGTGCCAAAGACAAAGATAAAGACAAAGGCGACAAAGACAAAGCCGCCATCTCCATCGACGAGAACGCAGATGGAGAGCGCAAATTGCACCTTTTGGTTCAAGAGACCGAATGGGCTAAACACGCCGACGATAAAGTGGTCTTTCCTTTTCACGGTGCACTTGCCATCATAGGCAAAAAGAGAATTCCAATTGAAATGAAAACTCGTGGGCAGGGGTCCTTGAAAGCTCCACGCCGAAATTACGGAATTTCATTGGAAGAAAAAATCAAAATCGGGACGATTGAGGGCAAAAATTTCGACTTCAGCTCGATGTGGGCCGACCAAGGTTACATCTCCTCCAAATTGGGTTTTCTCGCAGCTCAAAAAATTGGCGTCAGTACGTTGGAGTCTGAATTCCTCGAGATCAACGTGAAGACCGTCGATGGTGCTGGTAAAGACGCAAACGACCTCGAGCGTGGCCTTTACCTGGTGACCAAAGCGCCGAAGGCGCATTTAAAAGACACCGAAACGCCAGCAATTATACGGCGGCGCTACTATTCTAAGGCAGAAATAAAGTACGTCAGCGAAGACGAAATTTCTCGCTACAAACCCAAAAACAACAAAGATGATCAAGACAAAGACAAGAAAAACAAAGATAAGCAAACGGATGATAAGTCCGAGGACGCAGTTAAGGATGCTCTGGAAGAAAAAGCGGCGGCGCCATTCCTCAAGGCCTACGACGACCTCTACAAAGCGATTGACACCGAGAGCGGTGATCAGCTTTATGCCTCCTTACAAAAGCGCATGGACATCGATGGGTATATGAAATGGATGGCGATGAATTCTCTATTTCAAAATGGTGATACCGCCGATGAAATTTTCTTGTACGTCGATGCCGACAAATACAAAAGAGGCGAAATCTACTTTCATATCGCGCCTTGGGACTTCGATGACATGTTTAAAAAGTATCATCCATCGCCAATCAATTTGGACATTTTTGCAAAATTTCCGAAACAAATCATTTTGAACTTTGAAGACCGACTGGATTTGAAAATTGCCAAAGATGCTCGTCTGTTGGAAATCTTCAAGAGCGCCATGAACCAGGTTTTGACAGAAACGTTGGACCAAAAAGTGACAGATGACTTGTTGGACACCGTTTTTAAAGAGTTGAAGCCGTATCTCGACAATGAATCTGTTCTTGAAATGTCGGCGCTTGATAAGGTGAATACAGCTGAGAATTTGAATAGGCGTTACACCTATGATTCGATTGTAGCTCTCGTTCAGCAGCGCAAAGATGAAATCAATGCCCGCCGCCAAGAGCTCTTGGATCTCGTTCCCACATCGGGTCCCCTGGACTACGAAGTCCCGAAGGACATTGCCAATCCACCGGCGCCCCCTGCTCACTAATTAGTGCGGATCTTGAGCCAGATATAGAGGGGGCAAAGCCCCCAGGACGCCGTGATTAAGAAATAAATTCCGGCGTAGGCCCAGATGGGACCGCCAGCAATGGCGTAAGTCAAAAGAGTGACGCCGAACAAAAAGCGGAGCCCTCGGTCCCAGATGGCCAAATTGCACTTCATGTGGAAGACCTATCGGCTGGCTGGTCGATTTTTGATCAGCTCTTGCAACTCACCGGCTTCGTACATCTCCATCATGATGTCGGAGCCACCAATCAATTTTTTATCGATGTAGAGCTGTGGAATGGTCGGCCAGTTGCCATAGGCTTTGACTCCCTGGCGAAGCTCTTCGTCTTCAAGGACGTTGAAGTCGCTGAATTTGACACCAAGTTCGTGCAAAATGGCGCAGGCTCGGGCAGAGAAGCCGCACATTGGGAACTGTTGAGTTCCTTTCATAAAAAGAACCACAGGATTTTCGGTTAAGATCTTTTCGATTTTTTCATGGGATTGGCTCATCGTCTGTATCCTCATTTTTCATTTGGGCAGTTTTTGAATCAGCTTTGGCTTTTGGTTTTGAGACTCAATGCGTGCAGTTCTCCGGTTTGCAACTCTTCGGCGAACACCTGCATGACAGCCTTGTGCTGATCAATGCGAGACAATCCTTTGAAGGCGTCCGAGACAATACTGACTTCATAGTGATCCCCGCCGCCGGTCAAGTCGGTAACCTCAATGGTGGCGTTGGGGTATTGAATTTTCAAACGTTCGAAGAGTTCGGTTTTTTGCATTGTGAAAAGGGAATAGCAAAAACGACTCAGGCTGCCAAGAGTTTAAACCCACACTCGCCGCAAAATTTTTGCTGGTTGGCGATGATGGCCAAACACTGTGGACAGGAGGTTTCGCCCTTCTTCGCAAGTTTGACAACCTTTTCGTCCATGTCGACGAAGCCTTTTTCATTCCACTTTTCGATCTCTTTCAAAAATTTCCAGTTGGATTGGATCTTTTTGTACTCTTTGAGCTCAAATTGAACGTAGACGACGCCGGCGATTTGGGTCCGTTTATTGTAGACGCCCTTTTGCTCGAGCCTTGAAAAGTGATCGTTGTTCAGGTTGAGGCCATTGGTTTTGCAGTACTCTGTCAGTTTGCCGAATTCGACGCTGACAATGCCAAATTTATCGATCGGCAGGCCATCTACGCATTGGACAAACAGGTCCAACATCTGAACGCAAAAGTCATCGACCCTCAAAAGCTCTGCCTTGCCGCCTTTGAAATAGTAATATTGAAAAAATTCAAAAAAATCTTCGACGAACTGGGGTGAGTGAAATCGAACCGCTTGCAGCTCGTCGGGACCTTCGGGATTGTCGATGGGTTTGCCCATGATGAGTTCCGCCTGCTTCAGTTTGACGAGCAAGTTGATACTTTGCTCCAGTCGCTTCGGAGATTCAGCAAAGATGCGCTGAGCATACTGCTTGAGAGACACCCAGTCGGCCTCCACCGGGCCGCCTGGTTTGGTGGCGACGCCTCTGGTTTTCACCGCGTGATACAACGACCCAAACGCCTTTGCCACTTGGTCTTCGGGGAGGGGCGAGGAGTCCTTTTCGAGGCGAAAATTTTTGATTTCGTTGCTCGCCATTTTTAGACGATCCATCATCGAGCGCAGAAACACTTTGATCGGTTGGCTGGCCGACTCCATCGAAGTTTTCATCAGATCGATGGGAACTTCGAGGACCTTCGTTTCTTGAGTGCAATAGGCAGAGGTGGTGTGGGTCGATTGCCCGAGAAAAAGGACTTCGCCCAAGATGTGATTGGCTCCGAGAGTTTGGATCTCCAGATTCTTTTTGCCTCGAATGAGACAAAGGTTCACGCTTCCAGATTGGATCCAAGTGAGATGAGTGAGTTTTTCACCCTCTTTAAAGAGCCAATCGCCTTTTTTATACACTTTTACTTGTGACATGAATTCTTTTCGGTTTCGGAGCCCAGACCCATGAGGGGGAACCTTCCGTCTGTGATTTTCTGGCTTTAGGCCTTGTCCTCATTCGCCAATTGCTATATGTGTCATTCGTGGAGATTTACTTTAGTCCAGTGCCTCAAAGTGAACAAAAGCGGGAACGCTCGCGGGCCAGAGAGCTGCGGCTTTCGGCCTGGTGGAAAGGTCAGACGGGCCGAGGCACTTGCCATCACTGTCAGCAAAGATTTCATCCTTCTGAGCTGACGATGGACCACAAGATTCCGATCGCGCGCGGCGGAAAGTCCAACAAGAGCAATTGCGTTCCTGCTTGCAAAGCTTGCAACACCCATAAGGGCCACCGCTTAGGAATCGAACTGGAAATGGACAAACTCGCGGGGACTGTCTCCTCAACGTCTGCTGAATCTTGTAACGAAGATGGCAATGACATTAAATAATTTCAGCTAATCTCAGCGCTCAAAAAACGTCTCAATAAATTTTTTTGAATCATTTCATCGCAGCGATTTTGTCTGAAAGTTCTTGCGCGTGATTTGCGCATCAACGCAACCGGACTTTTCGAAAGACTCTTTCAAAGTACAATGTGGAGCTATGAATCCCACGGCAAATAGCAATAAAACAACTCCAGCACGGGCCCAAAACAAAATCACCAAGAGCAGCACCGCTGAATATTTTTCGAAAAATCTGCAGCAAGTTGGCTTTTCTTCTCCGCTCAAAGCCGTTTTGACGACGCTCAAGGAAGCGGTCGATAATTCTCTCGACGCTTGCGAGGTTTCAAAGATTCTTCCAGACCTCGAAGTTTCGATTGAAAAGATTGGCGTTGGCTCTACTAAAAATACGGACCTGATTCGAATCAGTGTAGAAGACAATGGCCCGGGCATCGAAGCCGAAGATTTGGCAAAGGTGTTCGGCGAGTACTTAGCCTCCAGTAAATTTGGCCGCGGGCAATGTTCGCGCGGTCAGCAAGGCATCGGTATTTCTGCGGCTACGACGTGGGCGCAGATGACTTCGGCTCGCGGAGCTTTGGTGACCAGCAAAACCAAAGGCATGCGCAAGGCGGTGCGGGTGCAGGTCGACGTCGACATTAAATCCAACACGGGTGTATT
This sequence comes from uncultured Pseudobdellovibrionaceae bacterium, assembly GCA_937900305.1. GTDB lineage: Bacteria > Bdellovibrionota > Bdellovibrionia > Bdellovibrionales > Bdellovibrionaceae > CALCCV01. The sequence goes on from CALCCV010000042.1 coordinate 7,872, forward strand.
GCGAAATAAAGAAACGATCGAATGGGACCGGGCCCACGGAACGCGCGTGGAGTTCGTAATGGATGGTCGAATTCAGTTAAATGGTGACGGCGGTTTGTTGACCTATTTGGAAGGCACTGTACTGGTAAATCCACATCTCACCTTGAAGTACAAACTTGTCGACAACGACTGGGTCACTGTTGATCGTGTGAGTGACGAAGTTCCCGATATTCCCGAAGCGACTCTGCCCCATCCTCACACCTTCAAACTGGGCGAATTTATTACGCACGCTTCGCTGTTCGGCAAAGCGACACTCAGAACTTTTTTAAAAACGGGTTTTTCGCGGATCTCTGATGCTTCGATCACCGATTTTATTAAAAGTGGCTTGCCAAAGGGATTGGTTGATAAGTCTATTTCCACTTTTAAGGATGAAGACTTTAAAGCTGTTTTTACCGCAGTTCAAAATACTGAGCTGATGGCCCCGAGCACCAAATCGGTTTTGACAGTTGGTGAAGACTCCCTCTCGAAAAGTATTCAGCGTTTGGGTGAAATCGATTTCTTTTCGGTCGTGACAAGAAAGCCT
>CALCCV010000043.1 GCA_937900305.1 uncultured Pseudobdellovibrionaceae bacterium
CTCTTTCCCTACACGACGCTCTTCCGATCTATTTTGAAACTGCTGATGTGTGAAGCCAGGCCCGGCAACAGAGTGGCAGTCACATTCGTGCCGTCGACTTTAAGGGACCGGTTTGTCGAACCATAACGAAATGGAATTTCAAATCCGGCAGCTCGATCTTTGCCCTCTCCATTCATTAAGAGCGGAGTGATTTTAAGAATTTTTTGGTATGACTCGGTCTCCATCAATGCTTCCGGGCAAAGGGCGTTGGAGCGGGGCAGTCCCCCCAACATATAGGCGTTGTTGGAAGGTTGAAAAAGATCAGCGGGAGGAGTTCCGGCGTACAGCAGCGCCAGTGACGTCGCTGCGGATGCGTGAATCATTTTTGAAAGTTCGGTGGCTGTGCGGTCCACACAGACGCGACGGTCGGCCAAAGCCGTTGGGTTTCCGAAAAATCCCCAAATTTGAATGGCTGGTTCTTCTGGTCGCAGAGAGCTCGTGCCATTGACCCACTCTTCACGGCGATGGGCTGGAACTACAATTCTCGCAACCGTTTGCGAAGGTGCAAAAACCGGACTGTCCATGGTCAGACCATTTTGGCCAAAAAGTGTGGTTCCGTTGGTCAGCTTGTAAGTGAAGGGAATTCCGGAAAGTGTGAATGTGCGAAACCAACCTTCAATCATCAGTGACCGTGAAATCACCATCGAAGGCTTGTTTCCTGGTTGCAGTCGGGCTTCCAGCATCCCGGTCGGTCCAGACACCGCCGAATCGAAATATCGACCGGCGACGTCGCCGCTAAATGTCTTTCCGGCAGTGGCAAGAGGAGTGATCGGAACCGTCACGGTTGGATTTTCAGAGTCAAGATTCGTGCTCGCATCGCCGTAAAAAAAGGCCATTCCGCCATCGTCACTTTTATAAACTGATAAAACTTGAAATAAGCGATTGCTACCTTGGGGAACTTCGACTTGGAAAGAAGCGGGAGGAGGCGCACCATTGTGGCCATCCCAATCGATCAGAATATTCTGCGCAATTCCATCTCCGGAAACGTTCACAACCACGTGGGCGAGAGTGGCCGTCGATAAAGTTTTCAAATGACTTTGTGTTTCTGCTGGTAGCGCAATTGAAATTGCGTACGAGGATTTTTCTTGCGCGGGTCGTGTGCACCCAATGAGGGCCAGGTTCGCAACGATTAGACCAATAACTGGCGCGGCTAAGACTTTTTTGAGTTTCATCGACGTCCTCTGCATGAAGATTGATCGGTATTTCAAACTTAAGTCTTAATGGGATAATTTGAGATGAGTCCCTCGATGAGTCAGCGTATCAGCGACAAATGCCTTAGTCCGCAGAAGTGTCTCGCAGCGAAACACCGCTGCGTCGAAACAGTTCTGTACCAGAGCGAGACAGTCGTTCCCCGCATCTATGGGCTAGGGCTCACGGCGGCGCTTAAGATCCTCAACCACCCCGGGGTCGGCCAGCGTGCTGATGTCCCCGAGCTGCTCGAATTCACCCTCTGCAATTTTTCTCAATATCCGGCGCATAATTTTTCCCGAGCGAGTTTTAGGAAGACTGGGAGAAAATTGAATCCAATCCGGACTTGCGATGCCGCCGATTTCGGCCCTCACCCACTTGCGAAGTTCTTCGCAGAGTTCAGGACTTTCTGTTTCACCAACCTTGAGAGTGACATAAGCGTAAATTCCCTGACCCTTGATGTCGTGAGGACGACCGACAATGGCGGCTTCGGCCACTTTGGGATGGGCGACAAAAACACTTTCAACTTCGGCGGTTCCAAGTCGGTGACCCGAGACATTTAAAACATCGTCGACTCGGCCCGTAATCCAATAGTCTCCATCCTCGTCTCGTCGACACCCATCGCCGGTAAAATAATATCCAGGGTAGGTGCTAAAATAAGTTTCTTCAAAGCGATCGTGGTCTCCAAAGACCGTCCGCATTTGCCCGGGCCACGAGTCAGTCAAAACAAGCACGCCTTCTCCAGCTCCCTTGATTTCTTGTCCTTCTGGGGTGAGGAGCTTGGTCTGAATTCCAAAGAGTGGGCGCATAGCCGAACCAGGTTTCATTGGCATCACCGCGGGCAGGGGAGAAATGAGAATTCCCCCCGTCTCGGTCTGCCACCAAGTATCTACAATCGGGCAGCGCTCTTCGCCAACGACTCGATGATACCAAAGCCAAGCTTCGGGATTGATTGGCTCACCCACGCTGCCGAGCAATCGCAAAGACTTTCGCGAAGACTTTTGAACGGGCCCGTCCCCTTCTCGCATGAGTGCGCGCAGGGCCGTCGGAGCGGTGTAAAAAACAGTGACCTGATGTTTGTCAATCACGTTCCAAAAACGAGAGGTGTCGGGATAGCTCGGAATTCCCTCAAACATCAACACGGTGGCGCCTGCACTCAACGGGCCATAGACGATGTAGCTGTGGCCAGTGATCCAACCCACATCTGCCGTGCACCAAAAAATATCATCCTCACGGTGATCAAAGACTTGCCGAAATGTAAAGTTCGCATAGGTGAGATAGCCGCCGGTGGTGTGAAGAACCCCTTTCGGTTTGTTCGTCGAGCCCGAAGTGTAAAGCAAAAAAAGGGGATCTTCCGCATCCATGGGTTCTGCGGCAACGACCCCGTGTGTTTGCGTGAGTTCAGCGGCGAGGTCGATGTCTCGACCCTCCGTCCAATCGATTTTTGTTTGCCGATAGCGGTACACAAAAACTTTTTTGACCAAATTCGTTCTGCGAAGGGCTTCGTCGACATTTTTTTTCAGCGGAATGGCTTTACCACCGCGCAGACCTTCGTCACAGGTGATCACAAAGTGAGAGTCCGCACCCTGCACTCGGTCGGCGATACTCTCTGGTGCAAAACCTGCAAAAACAACCGAGTGAACCGCGCCCAGTCGGGCACACGCTAGCATCGCAAAGGCTGACTCTGGAATCATCGGCATATAAATCGTCACTCGATCGCCACGCTTTACGCCATGGTTTCGCAAAATTTTTGCCCACGCATTGACCTGTTTATAAAGTTCAGAGTAGGTGATTTTGCGGTTGGGTGTTTGTGGGTCATCGGCTTCCCAAATGAGAGCCGTTTTTTGACCGCGGGTTTCGACGTGTCGATCCACGCAGTTGAAGCAGGCATTCAGTTCTGCACCTAAAAACCATTTTATAGAAACTGGTTTGTGAAAGCTGGTCTGTTTGACCTGATTCCATTTTTTGAACCAGGTCAGACTTTCGGCTTGCTCGGCCCAGAACTTTTCGGGTTCTGAAAAGCTTCGCCGGTGCTCTTTTTCATAATCGGCGGGTTTCAGTTGCGAATTTTTTTTGAAGGCTTCCCCGGCATGGACTTCCATAGTTCCTCCGTTATTAAGTTCGAAACGATTTGAGCAAAGCTGGTCCAGCTTGTCCATCAGAGACTGGCCTCGACCGGGTTTTTTGCGCAATTTCGAAATCGCAGTTCCTCGAAATTTGTCAAACTAAGTGGTTGCGAACCAGCCATGAACTTTTCGTCAACTCGCCAGAGGTCTTAGGACGTCTGCGAGATGTTTCTGGTCGCAGACGAAATTCCCTTGTTAATATGAGAGTGTGAATTCAGGACGAAGAAAAACCTCGGCTCGACCGCCATTTGAGAAGTTCTATATCTATGTGCTGTTGGTCTTCATGGGCTATTGCTCAGCGGACTTACTGATTTTGCACTTTCGTGATCTCATGTTGCCAAACCAAGGGCCGCCGACGCGACAAAAGCCACCGATTCAAGAACCCTACGTCGACAAAGGTCAATTTTTAGGAATTGCAAATCGGCAATTGTTTAATATGGCCGGCGAAATTCCTGAACCATTGAAACCAAAAGATGATCCCAACAAAAAGCAAAAGGATTTGCCGCCCATTCCTACGAACTTTCCTCTCAACTTGATCGGAACTCTAGTGCATTCGAATCCTGAAAAATCAATCACTTCGATCGAAATGAAGGGCAAGAATCAAATTGTCTCGTATCGAGTGGGCCAAGAGATTCCCAATATGGCCACGGTCGAACGAGTCGAACGACTGAAGGTTTTCATTCGAAATCTCAGCACAGAGCGCCTCGAATATCTTGAAATGAAGGCTTCCGGAACCAAAATCAATCTCGGCACTCCCACCGCTGCAGGTCCCAAACCTGGGAAAAAGGAAGTCGAGGTCAAAGGTGAAAACAACTTTGAAATCAAGCGCGCGGATTTGCAAAAGTATCTCAATGACCTTCCGTCGGTGTTGATGCAAGCGCGGAGTGCTCCGGCTCGAAAACCCAACGGAGACATCTATGGTTTTCGAATTCTCGATATTCAACCCGGAAGTATCTATGAACAACTTGGCATTCAACCGGGCGACGTCATTACGGGCGTGAACGGAACAAATTTAGTTTCTCCTGCGCAGGCCATGGAACTTTTCAACGCTCTGAAAAATTCCAATGCCGTCGGCATTGGTATCGAGCGTGGCGGTCGCAACTCTAGTTTGAACTATAATATCAAGTGATGGTGAGGTAGCTATGATGAACGGCAAAAAAATCCACGCGGTGGTTTTGACTCTGATGATGTTGGCCAGTTCCGCGCGCGGCCAATTCGAAGACTTTCCACCGCCGCCACCACCACCTGACGGTTTGGACTTTGACACTCCGGCACCTCCGCCAGCTCCTCCTTCTGGGGGCGGTGGGATGAACTCGGGCAGCGGCGCGGGTGGGCTCTCTGGCGCGGCTGCTGAGGCTTCGCCCGATGGTGGAATCTCAAAAAAGCAAAAAACAAAATTTGCGAACTCTGGAATCGAAGACATCACGAACGAAAATTTTCCTGAGACGATTGAGTCTTTTGATTTTCCAAACGTTGATATTCAAGATCTCGTGAAGGCGATGAGTGAATTGACCGGTAAAAACTTCATTCTCGACAACAATGTGCGCGGAAAAATCACGATCATTGCGCCAAGTAAGATCACCGTGGCTGAAGCCTATAAGGCGTTTTTGTCAGCTCTGGCCGCCAATGGTCTGACCGTCGTGCCGTCGGGAAATTTTTTGAAAATCAAACAGGCTCGAAAAGCTTTGCGCGATGCGATTGAAACCTACAGCGGAGCGTATTACCCTACTTCTGACATTATGATCACACGGGTGATCCATCTAAAACACATCTCTGCCGAGCAAGTGTATCGAGAGTTGCGCGTCTTACAGTCCAACGAAGGAGAGTTAAATCCTTATCCACAAACGAATTCGTTGATTCTTTCAGACTGGGGCTCGAACGTTGATCGCGTTATGAAAATTCTTTCTCAGCTCGATGTTCCCGGATTTGAAGATCAACTCGAAGTGATTCGTGTTCGTTATGCCAAATCCAAAGACATCGCCGATTTGATCGACAAAATTGTGAACAAGGGTCAGGGAGCCACGGCCAATCGAGGCGCCGGTGGATTCAGTTCGGGTGTTCCGCGATTTCCCCGCGGTGGCTCGGGCGGCGCCCAAGGGCAGCAGGGCACGAGTTACTTCATGGCCTTCCCCGACGAACGCACGAACTCCATCATCGTCACCGGAAACAAGGCCGGCATCGAGCGGGTGCGAAAACTGATCACCCAACTCGATTTTCCCATCAGTGACGAATCTGGCGGCGTGTACGTTTACTACGTGAAATATGGAGACGCCGAAAAAATTGCGCAAACTCTTTCGGGAGTCGTGAAGGACGCAGCCCCTCCCCCTACGAGTGGCTCGACACCTGGAGTTCCTCGGCCGTTCATTCCTCCGCCCGTGGCCGCTACGGGACCAGCCGAAGCTTCGCTCTTTGGTGGCGACGTCAAAGTGACAGCAGATAAAAACACCAACTCCCTCGTCGTGACAGCCTCTAAACAAGATTTTCAGATTGTCAAAAATCTATTGGATAAAATCGATATTCCTCGCAAGCAGGTTTATATCGAAACCGTCATCATGGAAATGAAACTCAAAGACAATGCCAATTGGAACGTGGGGTATTACCAACTCTACGAACCCGCGGGAAAAGTTGGTTATAACTTAGGTCTGCCACTCGATAAAATCTTAAATCCAGTCGACACCTCTGACGGAGTGATCTTGGGTTTTGCGACTGGAAAAGTCAGCATGAAGAACCCCATCACGAATGCCACAGTTGAGTTGCCAAACGTGCTGAGCTTCATCAACTTTATTAAATCGCACAGCAAAACGAATGTCCTCTCCACTCCGCAAGTCATGGCTCTCGACAACCAAGAAGCTGTACTGACTGTCGGAGATAAAATTCAAACCAATACAAAAACCACAACTCCCACTGGAGGCGGTGAGGTCACCGAAGGTGTTTTGGAAGATGTCGACACCGTGTTGACCGTCAAACCAACCCTCAGTCCTGGTTCCGACGAAGTTCGCATGGAAGTCAAAATCACCGCAAAGCAGCCGGGGCCACCCACTCAACTGGGCAACATTCCCGTCGAAAAGCGCGAGATCAAAACCTTCCTCACCATTCCTGACGGCGACACCGCCGTCATGGGCGGCTTGATCAAAGACACCGACACCGAGCTCATCTCCAAAGTTCCTCTCCTCGGCGACTTACCAATCATTGGCTGGCTTTTCAAATCGCGACAAGCGACCAAAGAAAAATCAAACCTGATCGTCTTCATCACACCAAAGGTTCTCAAATCTCGTCACGACAACAAAGCGCTCATCGACAAGCGCCTCAGCGACCGCCTCGAATTCATCAAGCAAACAGGCGGCGTCGACCCTCACGGCCGAATGTCTGACGAACTCCTAAAAACCGGCACCGCCGGCGCCGGAGATGGCGCAAAAGCAGCAGATCCCACTGCACCACCAGCCGAACTCAGCACCGAAGAAAACTTCGAATAAATCCAATCAAAGCGGGGGGCAAAAAACTCACCCCGCTCCACAAAATCGAAATCCATGGTCAACCATCGGGAGCAGAAAAATCTGCCCCATTTTCGCGTCAACGCAAAATTCCCTCTTCAGATCGGAAGAGCACACGTCTGAACTCCAGTCACGGCTACAGA
>CALCCV010000044.1 GCA_937900305.1 uncultured Pseudobdellovibrionaceae bacterium
GCTAGCTCGGCGCGCCCGGGGTTGAACGCCTTGAGAACGTGCGCCGAAGCGCGGTTGGCGCCAGAAATTACGCGCATCACGGCGCTCTCACCGGGCCGCAGCTTCGCTATCGACGGCATCTGCTTTGGCGAACGCATCGGCCGCATGCAGATTGCCGGCGGGCCTGGCAACGGCGCAACGCTCACGTTCTCGAAGTGGACTGACACCCAGATCGTGGGTCAGGTCGGCAAGGTCAGCGGCGCTCGCGATGGCAACGTGGAACTTGCGTTGTTCACCGGTGACGGGCAACGGGCGGTGCCGCGCATGGCGCGCTTCATCGCCGAGCCGCGGAAGGTCTCGGCGAAGTCGTCCTGCGACATGGCGAGGACGCGCCGCGCCACGTCGAACGCGCGCGTGGCGACCGGGCCCTTCTCGGCGACCTGGGTGAGGATGCGCCGCTCGAGCATCTGCCAGAGCGCGGGGACGCCGGCCATCGCCGTGATCTTCCCCTTGGAGAAGCCCTCGTTGAGGCCATCCGCCGTGAGCTCGCGCACGACGATGCCCGGGTCGTCGGGGTCGATCGCGAGGTACGGCATCACAGCGATGCCCATGCCGACGCGCACCATGGCCTGCACCGCCGCGTTGAAATCACCGGCCCTGTTGAACGCAAAATGATGATTAACGCGCTCAACTCTGGCGCGAAAAGCTTCATGGCCGATTTTGAAGACGCACTTTCACCCACTTGGGACAATATTTTAAATGGCCAATGGGCTCTGTTAGAAGCCGTCCGTGGACGCCTTGAATATGTTAACGAAGCTGGCAAAGAGTACAAACTGAATGCGAATACGGCGACCTTGGTCGTTCGCCCGCGCGGCTGGCACATGACCGAGAGTCATGTTTTGATCAACGGCGAAGCCATTTCGGCGAGCCTTTTTGACTTCGGAGTTTACTTTGCGCTGAATGCGCGTGAGCACAAGGCCCGTCAAAATGGTCCTTACTTTTATTTGCCAAAAATGGAAAGTCATCTTGAAGCCCGGCTGTGGAATGATGTTTTCACTTTCGCGCAAGAGTACTTCACAATTTCTCACGGCACCATCCGCGCCACTGTATTGATTGAGACCCTGCCCGCCGCTTTCGAAATGGAAGAGATTCTCTTTGAACTTCGAGATCACGCCGCCGGCCTCAATGCTGGTCGTTGGGATTATATTTTTAGCTTCATAAAATCCCAGGCCCACAATCCAGACTACTTGCTTCCCGACCGCGATCAAGTGACGATGACCTCACCATTCATGAAAGCTTACGCCAATCTTTTGGTCGAGACCTGCCACCGCCGGGGAGCTCACGCCATGGGCGGAATGTCGGCTTTTATTCCCAATCGATCGCAACCTGAAGTCACCGCCAGCGCATTGGCAAAAGTCCGCGAAGACAAGCGCCGCGAAGCCTTAGCTGGATTCGATGGATCTTGGATTGCCCATCCTGACCTCGCCTCCACTGTCAGAGAAGAATTTGTGGCTGTCTTGGGCGAGCGAGATCACCAAAAAGATCAAACCCCAACAGTTCGCGCTCGCTATTTTGCCGGAGATCTTACAGATCCAAAAATTCCAGGCGGAACGATCACCGAGACGGGGCTTCGAAAAAACATTTCCGTTACGTTGAATTATCTCAACCATTGGCTCAGTGGCCGTGGTGCCGCAGCTATTCACAACCTGATGGAGGACATGGCTACGGCCGAGATCTCTCGCACTCAGCTTTGGCAGTGCTTGCATCACCACGCTGAGATCGCGGGTCGTCGCCACTTTGACCAAGAGCTCTTTTTGCAATGGCTTGGCGAGGAATCCCAAGCCCTCATCGCTGCGGGGATCAGTCCCCACATTCCTCGCGCGACAGAGGTTCTCAAAACTCTGGTGCTCGATCCGCACCTCGCAAATTTTATGACAACGTCTTTAACTCCGATACTCAACACCATTTATAAACACGAAGAACAAGGGAGAAGTCATGGAGAGAAGCAGCCCCCAACGAACCAACCCAGTAGCCCCTGAGGCCACTCGCGAAGAATTGGCCGCCAGCTGGCGCGATGAAAGATGGCTTGGCATTCAGCGCAACTACAAACCTGAAGAGGTTTTGCGTTTGCGCAGTTCATTGCCAATTCGCCACACACTCGCCGAACATGGCTCTCGCAAGCTGTGGACGCTGTTGCAGGATCCAAAAGAGTATGTGCACACGTTCGGTGCCTACACCGGAGCCCAGGCCGTCCAAATGGTTCGAGCGGGTCTTAAAGCCATTTATTTGAGTGGCTGGCAGGTGGCCGCTGACGCCAACTTATCAGGACAGACCTATCCAGATCAAAGTCTCTATCCAGCGAACTCAGTCCCCCAAGTGGTTCGCCGAATTAACAATGCTCTTCAGCGCGCCGATCAGGTTGAGCGAACCTCTGGACAAGGTGAAAAATCCTTAGACTGGTATGCTCCCATCGTGGCTGATGCCGAAGCGGGCTTTGGTGGTCCACTCCACGCTTTTGAACTGATGAAATCAATGATTGAAGCTGGAGCCAGCGCCGTTCACTTCGAAGATCAACTTGCCGCTGAAAAAAAATGTGGCCACTTGGCAGGCAAAGTTCTTTTGCCAACCGCCAACTTCATCAGAACATTGCAAGCAGCTCGTTTGGCGGCTGATGTGATGGATGTTCCAAGCCTCATCGTGGCTCGAACAGATGCTCACTCTGCGAATTTGATGACCTCCGACGTGGATCCCGCAGATCACCCCTTCCTAACAGGTCAGCGCACGTCGGAGGGCTATTATCACATTCGCGGCGGCTTACCTTACGCGATCGCCCGTGGGTTGGCTTATGCTCCTTGGGCCGATGTACTTTGGTTTGAAACTTCCACACCTGATTTTGCAGAAGCCGAAGAATTTGCTGCGGCCATTCACGCAAAATTTCCTGGCAAGATTTTGGCCTACAATTGTTCGCCATCTTTCAACTGGAAAAAGTATCTGTCGGATGACGAAATCGCGAGTTTCCAGACCCGACTGGGTCGGCTGGGTTACCGCTTCCAATTCATCACCTTGGCTGGTTGGCACTTGAATAACTACCACACGTTTGATTTGGCTAAGCGCTATAAGACCGAAGGCATGAGCGCTTACGTCAACTTGCAAGAGCGTGAATTTGCCGACGCCGGCGTTGGGTATACGGCCGTTCGCCACCAACAAGAGGTTGGCACTGGTTATTTCGACCAAGTTCTGACGACCATCACTGAAGGCAAAGGTTCCACCTCAGCAATGGCTGGCTCGACTGAAAAAGAGCAGTTTCACCAAACAACTAAAACGACAGGCTCTAAAATAGCAGAAGTTGTTAGTTAATTTTTGCTGAGAGATCGAAGGAAAATGACGGAATAAGTCTGAAAAAAAGCGGGGCAAGAATCCCGCTTTTTTTTGCCTTCACTCGAGTGTTACTCTTCGAGATCGGCGCTGGGAGTGTCTCCGAATTCGCGCTCCATATCTGATGGCGCCTCTTCAAAATCGATCCCTTCGGCCAAATGGGAATCCTCCTCGCGCATTTTTTGCTCAGCGTGATGTGCGGCCTCGGCGTCGACGTGCGTGGCTTCAGGAACCACTTCGCCTTCCTCATTCAAAACCGGCGTAGCATTGCCCGCCATCAACTGTTCATCGTAGCGTTTCAACCAATTTTTATCCCGATCGGTGACGACTTCGTTAAAGAGCAAGGCCTCGCGAATGCCATCTGCTTTTTCTTTGTCTTTTTGCGCTTTCTGGCGACGTTTTTCTTCTTCAAAAAACTCAGAGGAGGTGGAAATCTTTTCGAGACTGTTTTGAATTTTGGAGAGTTCATCCTCCCCTTCGGAATAAGAATTTGTGATCGACTGAGACATCGTGTCTGTGATGTCTGAGAGCGTGCTCTTTCGCTCCGGCTCGAACTCTTCGGAGATCCCCTCGGGAATCAACTCGTCGATTTGTGAAAGAGTGGGAAGCTCTTTGAGATTGCGGAGTCCAAAAATTTCTAAAAATTTTCGAGACGTGGCATACTGCATGGGTCGCCCCGGCAACTCACTCTTACCTTCAAACTGCACAAGGCCTTTTTCCATCAGCGCACGGAGCAAGTGACCAGATTCAACTCCGCGAATTTCATCCATCTCAGATTTTACGATGGGTTGTTTGTAAGCAACGATGGCCAAAACTTCCAGAGCCGGGCCCGAGAGTTTAAAGGAACGGGCCTTCATGTTGCGCTTGATGAATTTGATATGATCGTACTTTGTTCTTAGCTGATAGCCACCCACCACTTCTTCTAAACTGACACCGCGGCGGGCCCCAGCCATATCGACGGCCAGGCGATCCAGCGCGCGGCGGATTCTGTCAGTTCGAACGTTAGTACCTTTAAATACTAACTTAATGGCTGCCATGCTGACCGGGCGATCTGAAGCAAACAATATTCCTTCGATGATCGATTCCACCTGCTCGTCTTCGAGAAAATCCAGATCTTCGATTTCAGCGCTTTCGAAAGCATCCAACTCACTACCGGAAACATCGGCAGCTGGTTCCTCAGTGAAGAGCGTGCGTTGACCATCAGGCAAAGTGCGGTGTTGGCCATTCGTCGCCAAAAAATGGTCCTCCTCACTAATGCCAGCGTCACCTTCGGCCACGGGTTCATCGCCATCAGTCGCTATCTCGGCCGCCTCTTCCTCATCGCTCTCCTCCACGAAAAGCATCTCCTCAGAGAGCAGGTCTTCGACTGTGAGCTCACCACTTCCTGCACCAACATCGTCTTCATTGACAGCCGGACGATCTTCAAGAGTTTCGGCAAAATGCATTTCGCCAGATGTCTCAATCTTTTCCGCTAGGGTGTCTTCGCCTCCAGATTCGGCAGATGTTTCCGCCTCCGGTGGAGGGACGGCGCGAAGATGATTTTTCTTCTTAGTTTTCTTTTTCTCAGACATTGGCGTCCCCTTCTGGGTTCTGATCTTCGGAGGCAGGTGGCTCTTCAGCCAGGATATCGGGTTCAGGTTCATTCTTAGATTCATTCACTGCGTGGTGCACCGATTCAATCACAACCTCTGATTCGGTTTCCATAAAGTCGAGATTCAAACCGAGCGTGCGAATCAGCTCGTCGACACTTTCAGAATTTTCAGGACCTTTGCGAAGGCCTAATTCAATTTCAGCTTGGAAGATCTCGTCATCAGACGCAATTTCTTCGACGGCAAGGTCCGCATCTGATTTTTCAGCGAGTGGGCCATCAGCCCCTTCCACTTCGCCTTCGTCAGAAAGATTTTCTTGGCCATAAATATCGAACGCGTCGGCCACAGTTTCATCCGAGGCCTTTAACAAATCGAGGTCGCTAAGCTCCACAGCACCCATGGCCGGCTCCTCAAGACTCAAGCTCGCCAAGTTCTGGGCGGCGGTGGACTCCTCGGTCGATGGCGTTGCCATTAAAGTTTCAGCGGTGATCGTAGCGGCGGCGGCATCGTACTCTTCCACTTTCCCGATCACGTCCTGGGTGATAGCGCGTTTGGTTTCAATCCAAATTTCTGAATAAACATCACTTTGGAACAAAAAAACGTAACCCATTTTTGCGAGTTCTAAGACAGACAGAAATGTAATCAAGATTTGCCGAGACCGGAGGTCGTTGGCTTTGTAGAGTTCTGACATTCCGATCGAATGACCAGGAACAAGTCGCTCACGCATCTCCAAAATGCGACTGGCGATGGATTGAAGCTTCAGACCCACTTCGTGGACTTTCTTCTTAGCGGTCTTCAAAACGTTGCGATAGCTGGTGATCAGTGAAAACAGTGCATTTTCTTCAAGCTCGATCTCTTCGGGAGCCGTTTGTAAATCTTCGCGCAGTCCGCGCAACAAGAGATCACGACCGACCCAAGCTCGCTCATTCAGTAACCGAGCGCCCTCTTGAAATTTTTGGTATTCCAAAAGTCGTTGCACGAGTTCTTTTCGTGGATCTTCGGACTCAACGATTTCACCTTGTTCATTGTATTGCGGAAGCAGCATCCGAGATTTGATTTGAATTAGCGTCGCCGCCATCGCGACGAACTCGCCCGCCATTTCGAGATCCAACTCTCGCATTTGCCGTACGTATTCCAGGTACTGGCCCGTGATTTCATGGATGTTGATATCCATGATGTCCATCTCTTCTTTGCGAATGAGATAAAGCAACAGGGCCAACGGGCCTTCGAATTTCGGCAAATGAACCAATAAACTCATAGCCACTTCATCCCTTTGCGAACCTCCTGCAACGTGATCTGGGCTTCACTTCGAGCCTTTTCAGCACCCTGCTGCAAAATTTTGTCGAGGTCTGAGCCAGGCTTCAAGAGTTCTTGTTTTTTGATGCGTGGCTCAGCCATTTTTTTTTCGATATTTTCGGTCAATCGACCTTTGCAGTCGCCACAGCCTATACCGGCAGACCGGCAACCCGATTCGACCCAGGCCAAATCCTCGGTCGTTGAGTAAAGCTTGTGATAGCCATACACTGAACATTTTGTCGGCTCCCCGACATCCTCACGCCGAATGCGCGCGGGATCTGTCACCATGGAGTTGACCTTTTTGCGAAGGCTCTTTTCACTCTCTTCAATGAGAAAAAGAGTGTTGTTATAGGACTTCGACATCTTTCGGCCATCGAGTCCTGCCACCAAGGGGGTATCGGTCAGCAGCGCCTGCGGCTCAGGAATTTTCAACTTATACAGGTTATTGAGGCGGCGAATGATTTCCCGAGTGAGCTCGAGATGAGCCACTTGGTCTTGTCCCACCGGCACGCCATCTCCGCGATAGATGGCAATGTCTGCGGCCTGCAAGACCGGGTACGCAAATCGTCCTAAGTTGTAAGTGTCATTGGCTTTATTTTCTTCTTCAGAGTCTTTCCAAGTGGGAACGCGCTCGAGCCATCCCTTGGGAGTGAGATTGGCTAAAATCAAAAATAACTCCAAATGTTCGGGCACCATACTTTGCACGAAAATGGTCGAACGATTGGGATCAAGACCGATGGCCAAACACTCTGCGATCGTTTCCCGAGTCCAAGCGTGCATTTCACCAGGAACTTTGTAAGCGGTCGTAAATCCGTGCCAGTCCATTGCGCCAAAAAAACACTGATACTTCTCCTGGAGTTCGAGCCAGTTGCGAAGTGTGCCCCAGAAATGGCCAATGTGAAGGCGCCCCGAGACCCGAATGCCGCTCATGACCCGGCGAATGGGCCGCGCGGAAGGAGCCGCGGCCGCAGAAGATCTGTCTGCACCACTCATCCGACGAAACTCGCAGCCATGCCAAATAGGATATCGTAAGTCCATTGAACTGGATAAACGAGAAAGTGCAACAAACCGGTGAGCACTAAGCCCATCAAAACAATGCTGCTCAGGTGTTCGTTTTGTTCAAGCCAGATATTGACCCGAGCTGGCAAAAACCGAGCGAGAACTTTGGCGCCATCCAACGGATGCAAAGGCAAGGCGTTAAAAAACGCGAGAAATAAATTGATCAAAATGAAGGAGCGCAAAATGGAAATTGCTGATTGCGACAAACTCCAATTCACCAGGCCCGCTGCCACCGCCACCACGAGGACCGTGCCCAAAAACGCAAGGATCAGATTCGACAACGGCCCGGCCAGAGAAATCCAAAACATATCTGTGCGAGGATTTTTTAGATTCCTGGGATTGACCGGAACGGGTTTTGCCCACCCGAAATAAATGGGCACATTGAAAAACAAAATCATCAGCGGCAAAACGATCGTGCCCATCATATCAATGTGCGGAATGGGATTGATCGTCAGGCGGCCCATCACCTCTGCCGTGTTGTCGCCCCGCCACTTGGCCACGAGTGCGTGCGCAAACTCATGGACGCAGAGTGAAAAAAGCATCGGAATGAAAATCGTCGCAACCTTAGCGCCAAATGCCATCAAATCCATATGTCTCGACGTTAATCGAGTCCAGCGCCGTTTGTCCACGAAAAGCGATCAACGTTCTTAAAGGAATTTTTGAACTCTTCGTTTGAAGCTATAACGCGCAGTCGAAATGTTGCGAGATCTTGCAGACATTCGAGAGCAAAAAAGAGATATCTGGTGACAAACGAATAGCCAACTTTGACTACCGAATAGATGATGGAATAGATCACCGATGAGACCACCGAAAGGACACGCCCATGACAGCATCAACAGCCAGTACAAACCCGTCTTCACGTCCCGCTCTGACCAAACTTTCTGAAGATGAGCTGGCCTTTCAAGAGGCCGTCCGTAGCTTTGCCGAAGCTGAAATCAAGCCCCATGTGACGGCCATGGACGAAAAAGCTGAAATGAAATCTGAAGTCGTTAAAAAACTTTTCGAAATGGGTTTGATGGGAATCGAAACTCCAGAACAATGGGGCGGCGCAGGTTCCACCTTCACGATGGCTTGCTTAGCGGTCGAAGAAATTGCTCGTATCGATGGCAGCGTCAGCGTCCTTTTGGATGTTCAAAACACCCTCGTCACCAATGCCATTTTGAAATGGGCCACGACCGCCCAAAAAGAGAAGTACCTGCCCAAAATGGCGAGCGAATGGGTTGGGGCCTATGCCCTATCTGAAAGCTCCAGCGGCAGTGATGCCTTTGCGCTGAAGTTGAAAGCTGAAAACAAAGGAGATCACTTTCTTCTAAACGGCAACAAACTTTGGATCACCAATGCCAAAGAAGCTTCGCTCTTCATCGTCTTTGCCAATATTGACAGCAGCAAGGGCTACAAAGGCATCACCGCATTTCTGGTGGAAAAGGGAACTCCGGGATTTCAAGTTGGTAAAAAGGAAGACAAACTGGGTATTCGCGCTAGCTCGACCTGCGAGTTGCTCTTTGAAAATTGCAAGATACCCACCAGCCAAGTGCTGGGCGAAGTCGGCAAAGGTTATAAAATTGCCATCGAAACTCTCAATGAGGGTCGGATCGGGATCGGCGCGCAAATGCTCGGCATCGCACAAGGGGCTTATGAGGCCACCAGAGCCTACATTCAGAGCCGCGAACAATTTGGCAAAGCCATTGGACAGTTCCAAGGCGTTCAATTTCAGCTTGCCGAAATGCGCACAAGTCTTGAGGCCGCCCGTCTGATGGTTTACAATGCCGCCCGCTTGAAAGACTCTGGCGAAGACTTCATCGAATCTGCAGCGATGGCGAAGCTATTTGCTTCGCGGGCAGCAGAGAAAATCACGTCGCTGGCCATCGATCTTTTCGGCGGCAACGGCTTCACCAAAGAGTACCCCGTTGAAAAATTTTGGCGAGATGCCAAAATTGGTCAAATCTACGAAGGCACTTCGAATATGCAACTCCAGACGATTGCAAAAATGGAGCTCTCTTAGAGTCGAAAGCTGCTTCGCTTTTGAGAGTTGGAGGCCATGTAAGAAGTTAGCGACGAAAGTTTGATCACTCCTCTGAAATTTGCGGGGCAAATCAAACTTTGGTACACTCCGGACGTGAATACAATTTCCTTTGGCCACGTGGGCCTCTTCGCTCTTTTTCTGCTGACCGCATGTCAACCTCAGCAGAAGGAATCCAATCCTTTTTTTAAAGCGCCGGCCAATGAGTCAGCCAAAGGAATTGTAAATGGCACCCGCGTTGCGGATAAAAAAGGAATCTCACAGCACATTGCCGCGCTTTTGATCCAACGAGAGTCAGGTCTTGAGGCCTGCTCATCTACGCTGCTGTCCCAAAATGTGGTGTTGACCGCAGGCCATTGCGTGGGAGCCGTTGGCAACGACAAACCGGCCATCGCAGCTTCGGCAATCACCGTGGTTTTTTCAAACGACGCCGGCGCTGCATTTCAAAATCAAGAGACTTCTCTGCTTCGCAAAGCCACCAAAGTTTCTCTGCACCCTTCGTACACCAGTCAGTGTCCTTTGCAAGTTGCACCTTGTGCCGACTTGGCCATCGTCGAATTTGAAGGTGCGGCCCCCACAGGATATCTGCCGATCCGCTGGCGTGATGTACAGGCGAGTGCTTATTCAAATTTGCAGACGCTAAAGATTGCGGGCTTCGGTCAAACTTCGTTTCAAGAGCCCTTGGCGGTGGCCCTGTATGAGGGAGACGCGCACGTCTTGGCTCTTGTTGAGGAGTCCGCGATTTCCATTGACCAACGTTTTGGAGCCGGCGGCATTTGTCATGGAGATTCCGGTGGTCCTGGCTACCTTAACACAAAAGGTGAAATGACCTTACTCTCCGTCCACAGCAAAGTTTTAAATTCAGCCCGTGAAAATGGGCAATGCAAAAATCGTGGATTGCTCCTTCGTCTAGATGCTTATTTAAGTTGGCTGCAAAAGCTGATTCCCATCCACTAACCCAAATCAAAATCTGTCTCGGCAAGACTGTCTCGAAATGAGCTATGGCTTTCGCTTTGCATTTTAAGCACAGCAAGGCAGTTCGCTGTTTGGCAGATTTAGCGCCGATGTTTGAGGCCATTCCGAACCAACGACTGTCTAACAATTTTCGCGTGAGAGTCTTTGCATGTATCAGACTGATTCACTTTTGCGCGAGGAAGGCAACCTTGAAAGTTCATATGAAAAAAACAAAAACTCACTCGACGGTTCGGAGCTTTCGACTCCCCACTCGCAGAGTGATTCTAATAGGAATGCTGTTGGCGGGATCGCTGACGCAGGCCCAGCTTTCTGAAAAATCAGTGAACATCAATTCTTTCACCGGTGCTCAAAACACATCATATGTGAGCGTTGAGGATGCACTCATGAAAGATCAGGCCTTTCGCGATGAAAAAACGGCGCCCCGACTATTTTTTCACACCACTTACACTTACGCAAATCACCCTTGGATTTTAGTTTCGCCAGACAAAAGTGCTCAAGAAACTGTGGTCGACAGCATGCACACGCTGGATCTAGGCGTCGCGTACTACCTTCGCAAAAACTTAAGTGCAAGCTTTCAGATTCCCGTGAACTACGTCAGTGTCAGCCCTGAATATGGTGGCACCAAAGACACCCACGTCGGCGATTCGCGCATGAGTTTAAAATGGAAATTTGCGGGCGACGAGGACACAGGCTTTGCGGTGATCCCAGAGTTTCATTTGCCCACCGGCGTTCGCTACGAAGGCCTTAACGAAGGCGCGGGCCTTGGTAATTCAAGCCTCGGATTCGGAGCTCGATTTGCATTTGAACAAGCTTTCGAAAGCCTTTCTCTGTCAGCCAACCTCGGTTATCTTTCTTTTAGCAACGCCGAAGCAAAAAATGAAACCACTGGTGGCTACCCCCAAATCGATGGTCGCAGTCGAATCATTGCCGGGATCGCCACTTTGATTTCCATTTCTGAAAAATGGGCTTTGAATTTCGAGTACACGAGCTTGCTCACGGCCGGCGGTGAAAATGACTTCACTCCACCAGGTGAAATCTATGGTGGCTTTCGCTATCAAGCCAGCAAAGATGTTTCCATACACGGCGGCGGCGGAACCGGGCGCCTGCAAGGTGTGGGCGGAAATGATCCCCGAGTTGTCTTAGGAGTTAAATTTCCACTCTTCTTCCAGCGCGAAGTCGCTCGCAAAGATGGGCCTGTTGCGGACGTCGAGCCGGCCTATGACACTTATGAAAAAACGACGACGACCACAACCACAACAACAACGACGGAGTTGCCACCGTTGCCAGAACCGGCTCAAGAAATCGCTCCGGTGCCCATCGTAAATCTCGATAACTCCGCGCCGTCCATGGATATCGAGAAAAAAGTCGTTTACACAAAACAAGAAATTTACATTCTCGATGAAGTGGAATTTGATTTGAACAAATCCACTCTGACACCCAAGGGTCGTTTGATTCTCGACCAAGTCGCCCGCGTGATTGGCATTCACATCAATGACATCCCACGATTGCACATTGCGGGCCACACCGATCACCAAGGCAACGATCGCATCAACGATCCTCTTTCCAACTCGCGCGCCAAATCTGTTCGCCGATATCTCATTCAGCGCGGCGTGGATGACCGCATATTGAGTGACAAGGGTTATGGCTCCCACAAACCCAAATACAATTTTCGCAAAGTTCCAAAACGATTGTGGGAAAAAAATCGCCGCGTCGAATTTAAAATTTTAAAAAAATAAAACGACAACGGCCGTAAACACAAACACCAACTGACGGGCTCCAACCTGGAGCAGATTGGTGTTTGTTGCTATCGCGATATCATCCAAATAGAATTTCCATTCTCCCATTTTTTCCCGGTTTGGCACAACGGCCGCAAGACTTCAGAAATTTGTCAAACTTCCGCTGTCCCATTGCGAGATCTGGTCATCACCGTCTTAAGTCCCATATTCAGACCACCGATATCTCATGCAGAGCGCGACGGCCGCGAGCCATTCAGGCATCCGCAAGGCCCAGCGCAAAGTGAAAAGGAGATCTTTCATGTCGAAGAAACCAGAGCAAGGTTCACCCGGAGCAGCACCCCAAAACGCGCCGATGGCCAAAGTTATTCCGATTGGCTCTAACAAATGCACCTTCGACGAGTGCAAGGCAAAACCAGCTCGCGCCGGCTTTTGCGATGAGCACTTCACCTGGTTCAAAGAAGGTCTGATCACGAAAGAAGGACACCGCTCTCCTGATTTCGACAAAAAATATCAGGCCTTCGCAAGACGCAAAAAAGCGGCTTGATCCTTTTTTGCGAGTATTCAAATTCACATTTTTCACCGCCTGTGATAACACAGGCCATGGGTTCAACAACTAAGAGTCGCCAACATCCTGACTTCCCACCTTTGCAATCGACAGCGCAAGGACCCACGGTCGCCATCACAGGCGGAAATTTTGCCAATCCCAACGAGACGGCCCCGAAAATCAGCCCTCGCATAGAATGGATTCACGAACTGCGCTTTGCCGCCGCCCATTTTTATTCCAATTCGGCCTGGACCGAGGCTAAAAATCGGGAAATTTTTGGCAAATGCTTTACGCCCTACGGGCACGGCCACAACTATCGGCTCGTGTTCTTTTTACAAGTCGAGCCCGACGAAGAATTTTTGCGAGCCGCGAACGCCGTTGTCGAAGAACTGGATCATCAGCACTTGAATTTTGTCATTGAATTCTTTAAGACTCACATCCCAACGACCGAAAATATCGCCACGTACATTTGGCACAAACTTCAAGACCAGGCCCAGCTGCGCGGAATTCGGCTCTATGAAATGGATGATCTATGGGTGACGATTCGCAAGTGATGAGACTCTCAAAACTAATGTCTGAAAAGGGCCTTTGCTCGCGGCGCGAAGCCGATGCTTGGATCAGCCGCGGGTGGGTTTACGTCAACGGCCAGATCGTCAAAGAACTCGGGTGCAAAGTGGATCCCCACGCTCGCGTCACCCTGGATCCCGAGGCTCTTAGAGAACAGAAGAATCTTC
>CALCCV010000045.1 GCA_937900305.1 uncultured Pseudobdellovibrionaceae bacterium
AGAATTTGCGACCTCTCGCCTCTGAATCGAAATAGATTCCATGAGGACCTTGAAAACTCCGAAAGAAACAGACCCGCGCTGGATTCAACTTTTGATGAATCCAGAAATTCGTCAGATCAAGTCTTTGCCTATCAAAATCGCGCTGGAGCGAGCTCGGCGCGTCTATCAAAAAAATCAAGATCAAGCGACTCTGTTGCAGGCCATTGGCCAAATGAAAGATTTTCTGGCTAAGAATGAAAGTTTGCTGGGCGCTGAGATCGAAGATCTTTTTAACTTCTAAATTTAACTTCTAAAAAAATTCATGAAGATTTCGCCTAGATGGGAAATCTCTGGCGGAGGCTCCGACCTGTTCTCTGGTTATTCAGATTATTCGGAACAAGTCGGACTCTAAAAAATTGGGATATAAATTAAGCTTTTCCTTTTTTAGTGCGTGGCTTTGGTTCCTCAAGCTCAGCTCCGAGAACGATGTCTTCGGTGGAGGCCGTCGTGCCTTCGTTTTCAAGCAACAGTTTGCCGATGCCTTTGGACGAAAGAATTTGGCTACGAAGCTCAATCATGATTTCAGGATGTTCGCGCAAAAAGTTTTTGGCTTGGTCGCGGCCTTGGCCCATGCGCTCGCCTTTGTAGCTGTACCAAGCCCCCGATTTTTCAACCATGTCGGCAGTAGCTGCGAGATCAAGGATGTCACCGGCTTCAGAAATACCTTCGCCATACATTAAGTCAAATTCAACTTTGGCAAAAGGTGGCGCCATCTTGTTTTTGACAACCTTAACGGCGGTTCGACTACCAGTCACGTCTTCGCCATTTTTGATCGCGCCCACGCGGCGAACATCTAGACGAACAGAAGCATAGAACTTAAGAGCATTGCCACCCGTTGTGGTTTCAGGATTTCCGAACATCACACCAATTTTCATGCGAATTTGGTTGATGAAGATGACCAAAGTTTTCGACCGGCTGATCGCACCAGTGAGTTTGCGCAAAGCCTGTGACATCAAGCGAGCTTGCAAGCCCATGTGGCTGTCACCCATTTCGCCTTCGATTTCTGCGCGGGGAACCAGAGCAGCGACGGAGTCTACGACGAGCACGTCGATGGCGCCAGAGCGAACGAGAGTCTCGACGATCTCGAGAGCTTGTTCGCCAGTATCAGGTTGAGAGATCAATAGATCTTCTGTGTTCACACCGAGTTTTCGTGCGTAATTGACGTCCAATGCATGCTCAGCGTCCACGAAAGCAACGACGCCACCTTTTTTCTGAGCTTGAGCAATGACGGAAAGGGCGAGTGTGGTTTTTCCGGAAGACTCAGGACCATAAATTTCTACGATGCGACCGCGTGGCAAGCCGCCGATGCCGAGACCGATGTCTAAGCTGAGGGCGCCAGTGGGAATCACTTCGACATCTTTGACTAAGGTGTCGTTAGATCCCAATCGCATGATCGAACCTTTGCCAAACTGTTTCTCGATGGTTGAAACTGCCAGCTCGAGCGCTTTGCTTCTTTCTGCTATGGATTTTTCAGAGCGTTCGCCAGTGTTGTTTTGAGACATTGTTGCCATAGATACCACCTTTGTATTTTTGCCCTCGAACCGCCGGGAGATCCGCGCGGGAGCGCAGCTGATGAAGAATAAGTTCTTCGATGACGTCGCGGTTTTCAAGGAGATTGGGAGATAACGCTACTCAATAGAAATTGCAGAGCATATCGAGTGGCGCTGTTCTGAATCTGATTTCGATCACCGCTAAATCGTTGATTAATGGAAGCTTCAAAAGAAGGGCCGCACACGGCGAACCACACAGAGCCAACCGGCTCTGTGGCAGATCCTCCGCTCGGACCGGCAAAGCCTGTGATCGAGATTGCCCAATCAGACAGCAGCAATTTTTTAACTCCACTGGCCAAAGCTTTAGCGCAAGCTTCGCTGACGGCTCCTTGATTTTGTAAAATAGCAGACGGAACTTGCAAAAGATTTTTTTTAACCTCTGCAGAATAGCAGATGATTCCTCCCAAAAAGAGCGAAGAGACACCGGCTTGGGCGCAGAGGTGGGCGGATGCCCCTCCACCGGTGCAGCTTTCTGCGATCGCGAGAGTCCATTTCTGCGCCTCAAAGGAGTGCGCGAGTTTTTCGTTGAGGACTCGGTCAACAGAAAATGGGGACTGGTCAGGATTCACGGTGACCTCCTGTTTCTCGATACGAGTCGGGTTAACTCGAAATGGTGATGGATTGCAGACCAAGAAGCATGGTTTTTTGCAAAAGAATTTGTAAGATCACATTCACCACCACGCCGGCAGCGACGTCGTCGATGATCACTCCGATGCCTCCTGTGACTTTGCGATCCAAAACCGAAATGGGAAATGGTTTTGTGATATCCAACAATCGAAAGAGAAGAAAGCCAATTGCAAAAGTCTGCCAGGTCATTGGCAACCAAAAAAGGCTGATAAGCATACCGAGAACTTCGTCGATAATGATCGTCTGTGAATCGTGTTCTCCCATCACTGCGCTGTGTGCTTCGGCGGCCCAAACGGCCACGGGAAAAAGGACCAACATGAAGAGCGCGTATGGTCCCACACCCACCAGTGATAAGCCATAAGCTAGAGGCAGAGCAGCGATTGAGCCAAAGGTTCCCGGAGCCACCTTAATGCGGCCAAGTCCAAAAACCGTGGCAATATGTGAGAGAGTTTGTTGTTTGCTTAGACGCATTCCTCACTCAATCAATCCCGTCGAGAGAAGTCAAATGACAGATTCTGCTCAACTCCGCGGGCGAGATGTGATCCAATATGAACGTTGGAAGGACGGACCTCTGTCATGTTAAAAGATAAACTCGTTCACCTTTTGGCACGGCGAGATTATTCGCGGCAAGAGCTGCGCGAGCGATTGTTAAAATCGGCGGGCGCGGCTGAAGTCGAAGAGGTGTTGAGTTGGGCCGATGCCCAGAAGCTGCTGCGGCCACCCCAGGATTTAGCGAAGCAGATGGCGGAGATCTTAGATCGCAAATTGAAGGGCGCTCTGTACATTCAAGAGTACCTGCGAAGCAAAGATTTACCCAGTCCTCCGACTAACGAAAGCCGGGAGAAAGAAAAGGCGCTCGAGCTTTTTCAGGGCAGAGGTCAAAGATTGACCAAAGAAAAGTTTTTTAGATTTTTAATGAGTCGGGGATTTGAGGCCCAAGTGGCCAACGAGGTGGTTCGTGAAAAGTACAGAAATTCGTAAAAAATTTATCGATTACTTTGTGAAGCAAGGCCATACGGCGGTGCCTTCATCGAGTTTGATTCCGGAGGATGATCCAACCCTGCTGTTTACCAACGCGGGAATGAATCAATTTAAAAATTCCTTTCTTGGCATAGATCAGCGTCCATACAAGCGTGCCGTGAGTGTCCAAAAAGTCGTTCGCGCTGGCGGTAAACACAATGATTTAGAAAACGTAGGATTTACGGCTCGGCACCATACGTTTTTTGAAATGTTAGGCAACTTTTCGTTCGGCGATTACTTTAAAAAAGATGCCATTCATTTTGCTTGGGAAGTGTTGACGAAAGAATTTGGAATTCCAAAGGAAAAACTTTACGTCACCGTTTTTGAAACAGACGACGAGGCCGCAGATATTTGGCACAAACAAGAAGGTGTTCCGCGCGATCGCATTTTTCGACTCGGTGAGAAGGATAATTTTTGGCGAATGGGCGACACTGGTCCTTGCGGGCCTTCCAGTGAGATCTTTTATGATCACGGTCCCAGTGCAGGTCAAGAGTCTGATCCTTACAAAGGCATTCTTTCGGGCGAAGATCGGTACGTTGAGTTGTGGAATTTGGTCTTCATGCAGTTTTATGAAAAACAACCGGGGGTTCTAGATCCCTTGCCGAAACCTTCGGTCGACACGGGGTCGGGGTTCGAGAGGGTCGTGGCCGCTCTCCAGGGAAAACTCAACAACTTTGACACCGATCTTTTTGCACCGATGATTCAACGAGTTTGCGATGCAGCTAAAATGGAATACGTCACCGATGTCCATCGGCTGCGCACGGACGCAAAACTAAATCAGCGAATCAGTGCGGTTCGGGTGATGGCCGATCACTGTCGATCCACCTCCCTTTTGATTGCCGATGGCGCTTTGCCAAGCAATGAAGGCAGAGGCTATGTTTTGCGACGAATTGTTCGCCGAGCGATTCGGTACGCTCGCGAATTGAGCGATACGCAGTCCTTGTTTTTGATGATGGTTGAAGAGTTCATTAAAATGGGGGCATCTTCTTTTCCGGAATTGGAAGCCCGAAAAAAAATAATTATGGCGAGTTTGCAGGATGAAGAGGAGCGATTTGTTCAAACGCTGGGTTCGGGCAATCAGATTTTGTTTGATGAAATTGAAAAGCTTCGGGCTAAAGGCGCAAAGATCATCCCCGGAGAGATTGCCTTTCGCCTTTACGACACGTTCGGGTTTCCACTCGATCTGACGGACTTGATCGCGAAAGAGAAAGGTTTCTCGGTGGACGAGACGCGATTTCACCAACTCTTTGAAGACGCCAAAAAAATTGCTAGAGCTTCATGGAAGGGCCGGGGGCTGGAGCAAAACGAAGCCCACATGATTGAATGGTCAGGCAGTTTTCCTGCGACAAAATTTACTGGCTACGAGGGTTTGAATCAGAAAGCAAAAATTCTGGGCCTCTCGAACGGCGAAAAAATGGTGAACGAGTTGGCCACGGGTGCCGAAGGTTTAGCAGTGGTGAATCAAACCTCTCTGTACGCCGAAGGTGGCGGGCAAATCGGAGATCGAGGGTTGTTTCACTGGCCGGATGGAGAAGCTGAAGTGGTCGATTGCTTTAAGAGAAAAGACACTTATATTCACCGCGTCCGCGTCACCAAAGGGTCTTTGAAGGCGCAACAAAACGTTGACGTGATCGTAACCGATGACATCCGCAGAGATACGGCAGCCAACCACTCGGCAACCCATTTGATGCACGCAGCTTTGCGTAAAGTTCTCGGAACTCACGTCACGCAGGCGGGCTCGCTCGTTGACGCCGAAAAGTTGCGGTTCGATTTCACTCACGCAAAGGCGCTGAGTCCTGATGAAATCGCCCAAATTGAATCTTTGGTGCAGCAAGAAATTTTTCACGCTACAACGGTTGAGGCCAAGGTTATGAAGCACAAAGAAGCGCTCGAGGCTGGTGCAATGGCTCTGTTTGGCGAAAAATATGGGGATGAGGTTCGAGTCCTCCGGATGGGAAATTTTTCGTGTGAACTTTGCGGTGGAATTCACGTGAGCAACACTTCACAGATTCGGCTTTTTAAAATCGTATCTGAGGGTGGCGTGAGTGCGGGAGTTCGCAGGATTGAAGCGCTGACAGGTCGCGGAGCTATCGCATTTTTAGAAAAAAATTTCCGCGAAAATCAAGAGGTCAAAGCAAAGCTCAACTTGCAAGAGGGTTGGACCAGCTATGTCGAGAGAGCTACTCTAACTGCGCCCGTTCAAGTTCAAGTTTTGAAGGATCAGCTGAAGGCCCTCGAAGGGGAAATTCGCAAATTAAAAGGCTCCCAAATTGACACAGATTCACTGGTGAGTGAAGCAAAAGCCTTTAGGAAAAATGGCGTTGATTGCCGGGTTGTCCTCGCAAACATTGCGATCGAAGAGCGAGAACTTTTAAGTCAAATCGGCGATCAGCTGATTTCGAAGTTGGGACAGGGGCTCGTGATTTTGGTTGGCCAAGGTGGAGAGCAGAAACCGGTGTTGGTATCGGTCACGAAGTCGTTGAGTCCAAAAATTCACGCCGGCCAGCTGTTGAAGTCCCTCGCCGAAAAGCACGGTGGAAAGGGTGGCGGTCGACCTGATTTTGCGCAAGGAGCATTGGGTTCAACGCCCTCCTGGGGAGAAGTAGAAGCCTGGTTGAACGGACTTTCTTGAGCATCAATGCGAAAAGCGTTCAGTTCTTATCGGGCCGTGGGTATTGGTGCCGGCGCTGGCGGTGCGAAATCTTTGGCGCCTCCGGTGGGTTCCGTTACTTGTCGTCACTGCCAGTCTTTTCGTAAAACTGCACAACCTCGATGGTTTGTTCTTTGCGGATTTTATGCATTTCAACTCTGATCCGTTCGGCCAGAACCACTAGGTTTTTAAACTCGTCGCTTTCGCGCAGTTTGAATTCTCGTTCCGTTCCGGCGAGCAAGTCCTCCATGTATTTTTCAAAGGCGTACAGCGGGCCGGCGATTCTGTGAGAAATGATTCGCCCAACAGTAAACATGATGGCGCAGAAGGTGACCGTGAGAATTGAAAATGTCACGAGGTAAGGGATGACATATTTATTGATGAGTCGCAGATCGCCGAAGCTAACTTCGCCAAGAGTGACTCTGAAGTAGGTGTATGAAAATACTCCAGAGATTAACGACAGACCCAGACCTACGCCGAGGAGAATAAAACAATATTTCAGTTGGAAGCGAGGATTGATCCAATATTTTTTTCGAGAGTTGATTTCGGGCCAGATCAGATGTCCCTCGCGAATGATTGCATAGACAATCAGCGCGTATCCCACCCACTGAAGAGCGTCTGACATATTGAAGGCGGGTGAGGCAAGTTCGGGAACTCCGATGACAATAAAATCAATGACGTAGCCATATAGAATCCGGTCGGTGACGTTGCCGAGGATTCCCCCGAGCAAAATGGAAAGTCCCGCGCGCAATTTGAGCGAACGCGAAGGTAAAAGGTATTGAATGATCGCATAGAGACAAACGATGAATGCGCCACCAGTGGAAAGACTCACAATTCGAAGCACCGCAGGAAGTTCTGAAAAGAGCCCGAGCATCGCTCCGTGATTGTGATGAAGCACAAAGTGCAAATATTTAAAACTCATCACGCCATCAAGAAGCGAGGCCCACTCTTTCGTGATCCTATCAATTGACCACGTAACTAAGAGCGGTAAAATAATGACGAGCCAATCTTTTCTATTCATGATGAGTGCCTACCTATCATCTTACGGTGCCTGTCTGAGACGTGTGAGTAAAGAGGGCGTAGCGAAAAATCGACAATAGCCCTGACTAAGAACTTGGGAGAAGGAGCTGAACGTGGAACAGGCGCAAGCAAAGTCACACCAGGACTTTCATCGCAGGATGATTTTTTCAGTGGTTGCGATTTTAGTTTCGTTTTTTGCAATCTCTGCTCGATCCGCTGAAACAGACTATCTCCGAAAAATCAAAGCGTCTGGTTTGCCGATGGATCGATTCGGGCTCCAGGCAACTTTGCTGAAGGACGGCCAACAGACGGTTCTTATTTCCCATCGCAGTGAGGTGCGGATGATTCCGGCCTCAGTTAGCAAATTGGCGACAGGAGCAGCTTTCATCAAAGGCTATCCTCCTGGAACAAAGTTGAAGACTTTATTGGTCAGCGATGGAAAGAATCAGGATGGCACCTTGCTGGGTGACCTCTGCGTCAAGGGTGTTGGTGATCCTAGTTTTGTTTCTGAAAATATGTGGTTCATCGTGAATCACTTTTTGCGAAATGAAATTCGCAAGGTGAATGGCAACATCATTGTCGATGACTCCATTTTTGATGATTTGCGATTTGATCCCTCCCGCAGACCTGAACGCGTGGATCGCGCCTATGACTCTCCGGTAGGGGGCCTTTCTTTCAATTGGAACTCGGTGAATGTATTTATTCGGCCTCAGATCGTGGGAGGACCTGCGAAAGTTTTTATAGATCCTGAAAATGATTACATCATCTTAGAAAATAAATCTCAGACGGTGAAGGGCATTGTCAACACGTTGGTCGTTGACCGATCAATTGAAAAAGACGGACGTAATAAAATTCGAGTGTCAGGTAAAATTGGGACCGGCGTACCCGAGGTGACATCATATAAATCGATCACGGAACCTGACCTTTGGTTTGGCTACAATCTCAAGTCTTTTTTAGCTCAAAGAAATGTTTCGGTGAACGGTGGAATCAAGCGCGGAAAGTGCTCTGGCGATGCCAAAGTGCTGGCTGAATCAGAAGCTCGCACCTCGGAAGCTATTCTTGCGGATATGAATAAATTTTCCAATAATTTCGTAGCCGAAATGATCACGAAACAAATGGGTTTAGAATTAGGAACTCCGGGAACAATTGCCAATGGGATGAAAGTCATTCGGCGAAATCTTTTAGATCTGGGGTTGAAAGAGTCTGACTTTGAGCTGGTCAATCCCTCTGGTCTCACAGACGACAACCTTATGACGGCATCGGCGATCGTTCAGGTGCTTGCCCACTTACAGAAGGACTTTCGGGTCTTTCCTGAGTTCTTATTTTCACTACCGATTGCGGGAACTGATGGCACTTTAAAAAAACGTTTCAAAGACACCGCCGGCGAACGGTGGGTTCGCGCCAAAACGGGGTTGTTGAATAAGGCGGTAGCTCTGGCTGGTTATGCCGCTCGACCTGACGGAGGGCTGGTGGCTTTCGCTTTTATGTTCAATGGTCAAGGAGATGATGCCCGATTGCGATCACTTTTTGATGAAACCGTCATTGGCTTGTTACAATAGGTCTATGCGAATTCTCTCAAAAACGTGGTTTATTCTTTTGTCGATTGGTTCATTTTGTTTGGCAGGTCCGTCTCCCTTTTCGTCGATTTTGTTTGAAGGAGAGACAGGTGATATTTCTTCTGGAAGTTCCAGCGGCGATGGCTGCCGAGATCATCAGGGTGAACGCAATCCAGCTTCTCTGACAGATGTCACAGCTGAACGAATGTGTGTGCTTGAGGCAGATATTCCCAGTTTGGTTTCTGAAATTCGGGGTGGCAAAGCCCTGACAAAATCTCGGACTTGGCGAACACCTCCCTATTCCGACCAAACAGAAGCTCTCGGATATTCAGAGTCTGCGTTTGCCGTGCCTGTGGGTATGGAAAGCGTGGTGAATTTCTGGATCGACATCTACACAAAATACACGACCGACCAGGGAGTGATTCATGATACCGAAGATCTGGGAATCATTTATGAGACCGTGGATTTTTCAGATATCATGACCGATGTTTCGCTCAATCGTTTTCAAAAAGCGACCCAGCGGGAAAAGCGAGTGGATAGCTTAAAAAAGAAATTCCAAGCGATGCTCCTTAAGCTCCAGAGCCAGGAGAACGACGAAAATCTTTCAGACGAGGAAAAGCGCATTTGGAATGCGTTTGTCAAAAACGAAAATAAAAATAAATTTAAAGAGGCCGCAGAAAATTCTCGAGTTCGCTTTCAGCTTGGTCAGAAAGATAAAATTGAATCTGCCATATTTTATTCAGGTCGATACCTGGAAGACATGGAAGAGATCTTTAAAGAAAGTGGATTGCCGGTCGAATTGACCCGAATCGCATTTGTGGAAAGTAGTTTTAATGTTTTGGCCCGCTCAAAAGCTGGCGCCAGTGGAGTTTGGCAAATCATGCCGTATGTGGCCAAACGAAAAGTCACCCCCGCTTTGGATTGGCGCAATCATCCGCTAGAGGCGACACGCATTGCGGCAAAGATGTTGAAAGCAAATTACGGGATGCTGGAATCTTGGCCGTTAGCCGTGACCGGATACAACCATGGTCCAACTGGTGTGAAGAATTTGACCCTGAAATTTAAAACACGTGAGATTTCAGAATTGGTCGCGAACGTTCGCAGCAAAACATTTGGATTTGCTTCGCGAAATTTTTACGCCTGCTTTTTAGCGATTTTGCAAGTTGAAAGAGACACGAGCAAATATTATCCGTCGGCCGTCTGGTCTGAAAAATTAGACATGGCCGAATTGACTCTTCCTAAAGCCGTATCATATAAGGAAGTATTAACTTGGTTTGACGGCCATGATGAGCGCGCACAAGTTTTTAATCCTCACATCACGTCCCTTGTGCGAACTGGGAAGGCAAAGATTCCAGCTCGTTCAAAACTTTGGGTGCCTCGTGAAAAGCTAGAGGAAGTGCAATCTAGTTTCGGAAAAGGAAAAAAAGCGAGGCCGGTGGCTACCCGCGAAGAAAAAGCCACTCCGAAGTCTCATCCAGAACTGTAACCTCGAACCGAGGAGACGACCTCAGGGGGCAGCTGGAGTTGCCAAAAGATATTGCCTCAGTGCCTCGATGACCAACGCCATTTTTTCGTAGTTCAAAGATTCGGGGAGATCCAAGGCCGTGTGGTATTGAGGATTGCGGTGCAGGCTGGTGTCAGTGATCATAACGGCAGGGTAACCGAATCGCCAAAAATTGAGATGATCAGACCAGTCCACTCCGGAAACAAAGCTTGGTGCATTTATCGAGTGAACTGGAATCCTCGCCTGTCGCATCCGATCTTTCAAATCGCGGGTGACAAACCAATTTTCAAAATTGCTGACGATGGCAATAAAATTGCCGGTGGTTGGGTAGACTGCGCTTAAAATTCTGAACGGAAACTGCTGTGAACCCACATCGTCCGAGAAGTATCCGATCATCTCAAGTGAAATCATGAGATGCACAGGGATCGAACGCTGATGAAGGAAGTTTGCGTATTGGAAAGATCCCATATTTTCTGAGCGAAAGTAAGGTGGTTCCTCAAGACAGAAAGCCACGAAGTGAATATTGAAGGGAAGCTCGGCTTCGGTTTGCAAAGACTGGACAAGCTCCATGAGGCCCGCGACGCCGCTGGCATTGTCGTCAGCACCGGGCAACTTTTCAAACGTGTCGTAGTGAGCACCGACGACAACAACAGGTTTCTGTGAAGACATTTCTTGAGGTCGCTGGCCGATGACATTGTAGTATGTGCGACCATCGACCACAAAGGGCTGAAGTTCAGTCTGCAGTCCCAAGGATTTCCACTCTTGCTCGATTTCCCGAGCCAAAGTTTGTAACGAAATTTCATTTGAAAAATCGCGATTGCGCTGACTGAGCTCAAGCACTCGCGTTTTGAGTTTTTGTGGAGACACCTCGGTCAAGCGACCCAAAGGCGGAGTTTGCCAAAGAGGGTTTACAACCAACAGATAGGCACCACCAACCAACAGCCCAATAAAAACTAAAAAGCCTGCAAAGTATAATTTCATCGATCACCGCCCCCAGGAGTGGACCGAAAGCTCAGCAAAAGAGCAAGTGAAAATGAAACCGATTAGAAGTAAAAGGCCTGATTGTGCTTATCATCAACGTGTGGACGTTGATGCATGATCACGACGGTCTCTTCGAGGGGGCCAGTGGCGGCTTCATAACGGACTACAATTTCGTTGCGACCGTCATTGAGCTTGATGTGATCAGTGAGAAAATCCTTATCTCCGAGCGTAAAAACGCTGGCCGTAAAGCCATTCGTCTTGTTGGCAATCACTATGGCAGACAGTTGCTTCCATTGCTTTCCACACAGTGAACCTTTGAAGCGCACAAATTCCTCTTGAAGCGGAGTTGAAAAATCGCCTTCTTTGCCACAGCCAAAGGCGTGGGTGATTTCACGGGTGACCGGAGCTCTTTGCTCCGTTTCCATTTCGCTAAAAGTCCTGGGGATGGCGGCGATGGCTCGAGCCGCATCTTTGGGAGAGCCACCTTTGGATTGCAACACGACGAAAGCCATGACCCCTAAGGCTAGGACTGTCAAAAAGCTAATCAGTTTCCATGAAGGCTGCAGTTTGTTGCTCATCTCATCCTTGAATCGGTCAAAACTTTGACGGACTTGAGTGGAAAGTTTTTTTTTAGGTCTATCGAGATTTTGGTATTGAGACAACCAAAATGAGATTACTCAATAGAATTGAGGAGAAAATTCTAAGCCGGTTGTAGAATGGAACTGGGGGATCGCTATGCCAGAAGTCCACAGCCGAAAAACAGCTGCAGCATTTACCATTATCTTTGGTCTTCTTCTGCCGATCTTGTTTCAAAATTGCGGTGGGCCTCCCCAAAAAGCTTGCACAGGTGCCGATTGCGAAGACGGGAAAAAACTCGCCACGGCCCTCGTGACCAAAAAGCCGGCCAGCAATCCCATCGTTGGCTTGGGTGGACGATCTCCCATCGGTGGCGGGAGCGGCGGTCCAGCTGTGGGAGTTGGGGGCGGCGGTACAGGTCGCACACCTCCTCCACAGGGTGGTGGTGGTGGCGGAGGAGGCGGTGGCGGTGACGGCGGAACTCCGGCTCGGTTTGAACTTCTGGAGCACCCCACTTCACAAACTGTGAACGAAGGCTCTCGAGTGACTCTCACTGTGCGAGTGGCGACCACTGGCCCGGCTCCGATCTTCCAATGGTTTCACAACGATCAGCCTTTGACTGCGGAACCAGGAATTACTTTTCAGACGTTGAGTTTCGTAGCAGATGGAACCTGGAAACGCGGGCGTTATTACGTTAAAGTTTGGGAGACCGACCGCGCTGCCGAAATCAAAAGCGAAACGGCGGTTGTGACCATTCAGCCAATCCAAGGAGGTTGCGCTGAATCCACCTATTACTCGACTGCCAGCACTCGAAAGTTTGCGGACTCCCCATTTACCCGGGCGTGGTCACAGATCATTGCTTTACAGCCATATGTTATCCAGCAGGATTTTTTGCCAAAGTATTTCGCAGACCACGAATTTCGTTACATGATTTCGGCAGTAAAACGACTGAGCAGTGTGAGTTACACTTACGGAGATATTTTTACGGACTACGCCCGTGAAGGGATCGACGTTGGCGAAATGAGAATTCATACGACTCGGACGCAAGGCGAAACTCTTGCGATGAGTTGCCAAACCGAGATCACCGGTTTCAACAGCCGAAAAAGTGGAGCCGCAACCGGAGATGTCCGATTCGTTTGTGAAAATGGTCGATATCGTTTTGTTGCGAATACGTGTCGTGAACACTAAGTTAGATATGAATTAGATATTAATAAATGTCGAAGCGCACTGTCTTTCCCACCACCGAATGAATGGCTCGCCCCAGGGTGGGAGCTTTGTCGGCGCGCTTAACAACGAGACGCCTCGGTCGTGCCGCAAGCAATTGATCAAACACCTTTTGCAGATCTTCGTCGGCACCAAACTCTTTTAAGATTTCCATTTCCTTTCGAGATTTGGATTTGCTCCGGGCCAGTTCGAACAGGGGATCAAAATAAATGACAATATCGCCGACGGGTTGCTTTAGCTGGTCTGTAATGTTTCCGAAACCAATTTCCAGTCGCACGGCCCAATCAGATGCGGTGCGGGCGTGGGCTTCTTTAAGCAAAAGATACATCAGTGGATTCCGTTCAAAACCTTGCACCGAAAATCCACGTTGCGCTAAAAAGACTGCGTCTCTTGCGAACCCAAGGGACCCGTCCCAAACCGTCGCAGACAATTTTCCGATGGCCTTGAGCAAGGGGTCGGCCTGAGGCGCGACTCGGCGATAAGCCACGTCCTGATCGAAGTCGATTGTAGCGTGGAGCTGTTGGCTCTCTGAAATCAACTGCC
>CALCCV010000046.1 GCA_937900305.1 uncultured Pseudobdellovibrionaceae bacterium
TCAACACAAATCGCATCTGCTCACTTTGCTAGGAACGTTTACCAATAGTTGCTTGAGGTTGAAGGAGGTCCGGGTCGAAGTTCAAGCCAAGGTGATTGTCGTGCGTCCCATTGCGGAAATGATTTCCGAGCCCGGGTGTCAGGTCGGCAAATTTCCGTTCGAGATTACCAAAGAGGTCGACGGGATCTTGCCACAACGGTACCTGCTTCACGTCCGATCGCTCAACGGGACCGCGATCAACAGTCTCATCGATCCCGAATAGCCAAGGTGTCGGTGGCTTACACGACACGATCTACAATGGCTCCCATTTCGGGGAGCCCGACTTCGATCATTGAATATCGAAGAGTGTATTCGTTGCTTTGCCGTTCATCGATCTTACATGTAAGAGGTAACGGCCTGGCTGCATGTCTCCCACTTCTGTTTGCGATTCATAGGAAAACGAGCCCGCAAGGCAGGGTCTAGAAAGATCTAATTCGGCGATGGGTTGAACCACTAAAACATTCGGTTGCACATCTAATTTCACCTCTTTCATTCTCATACAGCTGAGTGGGAACTCGCCGATCAGATGAACCTTGTGACTAGATTCGCGCGAATAAACCATGGCTTGGGATACGGGTGCGTAAAGATGATCATCAGGTTCCAACGTCGTCGCGCCACGCACCTTAAGTTGGCCGATGGATTGCCCAGTCGACGACTGAATGACTGAATATTCACCGGCCGGAACCAGGCCCACGTCCACAACACGGTCAAAAGGCAAAATCACTTGTAAGCACATTCCAGGATATTTAAATGCGGTTGGACTGACGAAGATTTTTTTCTGGGCTTGGTCGACTCGCACCTTGGTTTCAGAGTGACGAAAGCAGCTGTCAGAAAATTTTCCTTCGCCGACAAATTGGACATTGTCGTTGCTATCAAATCCGTTGGGAATATAGGTCTTTGCAAAGTTAACAGGTGTCAGGATGGGTGATGGATCCGCAGACGCAGTTGCGCAAAGGCAGGATGCAGTGGCGAGACACAGGATGATTCGATACAATTTCATATAATTCATATAACCCCCGGAAAGTTGTTGTGCTCCGGGTATTGCAATGCGAGTGCCGACGGTCAGAAGCACGACGAAGGTGTTGAAGGATTTTAAGAGGACTCAATGTCTCGTCGGTGTTGGCCGGCTGGACAAATTGTCAGCCCGCCCCTAAAACTTGTGCCAACCTGTCACGCGAGTCGAGACCATCTCTACCTGGTTGAGCCTCCAAAACCAGTGGACTTCGTTGTGCGGGTGGCCTGGCTTTTGGAAGCTTAAGATGATGAAGCCTCTGACTCGAACCAACCTGGAGATTTATGAAATATTTAAACCTCTTCGCCTTCGCCTGCTCTTTCGTGCTGACATTTTTGTCGTTATTTTCGATCTCCGCGCATTCAGACTGGCGGGCGCAAATGCAAGTTTTGCGAACCCAAATGGAGGGCTTAGCTCCGAACCTCTATTCAAATTCTATCGAAGGTCCACAACAGAAGGACTACGTAGCGAAGCTCAAAGCCATGGAAAAAGAGGTCTTGAAGCTCGACGCCGAACTCACTAACCACACGGCATCTGCACCCGATAAAGATCCGACCCTTCCCTATATGCTGAAAGCCTTTCGTCGCCACATCAGCCGGTCGGTTGAAAGTGCCGAAGCGGGAAACTATCTTTACTCAAGAGACCTTTATCGCTCAGGCACGGCCTTTTGCATCGCTTGCCATACCAGAAACTCCAATGGAGTTCATTTCCCGCAAAGTGTGACGAACCAAAACTTTACCGGCAAAAACTGGCTCGATCGCATGCTGATGCTGACGTCCAGTCGCCAGTTCGATGAAGCCATTAGCGAGTTTCGAACTCAACTCACGGCCAGCCCCAAAACGGATCGGAGTCGCGGGCCTGAAGTGCGGCCGATTGAAGTCGAAAAAGGTGCGCGCCTGGCCCTAGCGATTTCTTTGCGCGTTCAAAATGACCCCAAATTGGCGAAAGAACTTGTCACTCTTCTAAAATCCTCTCCCATGCCCTCGATGACCACCAAAAAATTAGCCGAGACGTGGGCGAACGACATCGACACTCTCAATCTAATCTTTAAAGGAGACGTGGGCGAAGCGGAAGCCTTGATGAATTCCGCGCGAAAATTGATTGGCGAGTTTGCCGATCGAGAATTTGTGCAGGGCTCTCCCGAGGCAGATATTAAATTGATGGCGGTTTCGCAATTGATGAACGCCCTCTTATTAAAACCGAGTTCCAAACTCTTGCGCGCCGAAGCTTATTTTTATTTAGGAATTGTTAACGAAGCTTTTTCGTACCTCGGGCTCTGGAGTTTACACGAAATTTATTACGAAGCCTGCATCGAAGAACTTCCTCACAGCGCCTTAGCCCAAAAGTGTCTTCAGCGCTACAAAGGCAGTTTGACCTTCGAATTCGCCGGTTCGTTTGCAGAGCGTCTCCTACCCTCCGTGCGCGCGCAGATAGCGAAATTTGAAAAGCTCGCCGATCCGAAACGGTAAGAGTCCTAAAACTTCTCACCTGACAATTGCCCGTCTGTCTCAAGACCAGCAAACTTCGTCTCGAAATGAATCAATCGTTATTTCTATGTGGTAATTTTTTTTTGTTTTAGTAGGCTAGTCAAAGGGGGAATCCATGAAATCTTACACTCGAATTCAGTTAATCCTAGCGAGTTGTTTAGGGTTCTCAACACCGATATTTGCGCTCGAAACAGACTGTGGATGGGATGGTGACGGTTACACCGACTCCGGTGGCACTAAGCACGGCGGCGGCGCCAAGCACGGTTCACCTGACAAAGGCTCAGGAGGAGGCGAGAAAGGGGATCCCGATTCACCTAGTCACGGCCCTGGTGGTGGCGACGGCCCGAAAGGATCAGATTCTGATCTTGCAGCAAGTCCTGGGTACAAATGTGATTTGATGGAGAATCATTATTTGAAATATATCTGTCACTTACGAGAAAAAAGAAAAGCCGAAGCTCTCGCGAGCCGGGGCCCGCAACCGATGACTGGAGCTGGGCTCTTTCGTCTACCAGACAGTTCTGGAATCCTCTACTCAAATGGTGTTAAAGACTATTGCGCATTTACGACACTTCAGACCTTTCAGAAATCAGGAATGAGTCAGCGACCTGTTCGAAGCGCTAGCAAAAGTCCAGCCGGCTTTCGAAATGATGGCGCATGCCGAAATCAGACTCAAGTGGGCCCAGGTATTTTTCAAATTGGCCCAGATATCTTTTATTCAAATGGGGTGAATGCCTATTGCCACATTCCCACGATGGACTTTTTTACTAACGTCTTAAAGGCCAAGAGTTCGCAAATTAACCTTGTTAGGCAACCGCCAAGTTTAGACCGACATGGAGACTGTCGAATTCCTTAAAATTATAGACAGGCATTCATGATGAACCCCCTTGAGGGAGTCCGTCGGTCGCAATCAGCCCCGCGGGCTCCGGTTTCATTTTTTTTTCTGGTACCTGGTTTCTATCACCTTCCGCTCACACTGGATGGAATGAAAGCATATTCCCGCTTAAGCGGATGGGTTGACTTGAAATTGGCTAAAGTTCGCATCAGTCAAGACTGTCCACCGAATCGGGATAGGTTCACACCTCACCGCCGTTTCGAAATCAAGTCCTTTGAGTTTTTGAGTCACAAGCAACTCTTCTAAAATAACCCCCCAATTTTCCACATCCCAAGCTCGATGACTTCAATCCTCAAGATCGACAGTGAATTTGCGCATCAAATCCAAAACCACGCGTGAAGCCAATTCACGCCACATGATTTTAAACGAGTTCTGCTCGGTCATGGTTTTCGTGTCACGGAACTGAAGGGCAAGGAGATTCTTATGCATTTCCTCTTGATTGGTCACCATCTCCGCTTGCAGGCTGCCCAACAGATTTTCGATATGGTAGGCTTCAACGTCCCCGACCGTCTGATAGTGAGTGTTGTGAGCGGCCAAACCCATTCGATGGATCGTTTTCCCAGCCGTTTCTGGAGCCGTAGCGATGCGATCCAATTTCAATGACTCCAAAACTCCAGCGCTTTTCAAGTAAGGCGCCAGCTTGCCTTGAACTTTTTTAAAAGTGGCTTCGATATTTAAGCGGGTCAACTTGGTCTCTAACAAATCCTTTGCGACGGCAAAATATCTTTTCAAAAGAATTGGATTGTCGGCGATCAACTCGTCCAGACGACTTTCAAAACCGAACATTTGCTTTTCTTCAGCTTCATCGACTCGCAAAGAGTTCGAAGGGCCGAAATGCATCGTTTCTGCGAATGCATCGTCTAAATCCCAGGGGAAAACATTGAAGTAATTCTGATTTGATTTTCCTTTTTTTCCGTAAAAATAGACTTCATCAACAAAGTCACCATTCCGAACAATCCGATTGAAGGCGGTCCAACGAAGGTAGTTGTCGATGTCCATTTGCTGCGCCAGCTCGTCCACGATCTGGGCCTGCTTAGGTGAGTTCACATCTTTGATCGAAGTTTTGCTATGAATGCTAACTAAGGTTTCATAGTAAGAGTTATTTTCGGCCAGCTTGACTGCGAATTCCTTTTCCGTTCCACCTTTTCTAATAAATTTGTCTAGACCTTCTTGGCGGATCTCAGCGGCTCGATCACCCTTAGCATAGAGCATGCGGGTGTTGATTTTACCAATGTCGTCGCGGCCTTCGATAAAATCATCGTATCGACGACGAAAGACAAAGTCGGCATCGATTTTTTTACCTTTGGTCATGATGTCCACAGGATCTTTTGAGACCAAATAAAGTCCGCGAGATTGCCCGTTCACAAATAGCTCGGCAATTTCAAATTCCATGCTCGCCACTCCAGCTAGGCTCAAAAAACTGTAGCCCAGCATGTTGTGAACGTTCAAGACGTCCTCTGGTCCTGCGGTCAACAAAAGCGTTTTGTCGGAAATGTCACCGACAGCCACTTCTGCTTTGCTATTGGATTTGATCCGAAAGTTTTTGCGGGGATACTTGATCGAATTTTGTCCGCGGCTAGAGATCGAAACCGAGGCTTCACTGGCCAGTTGACCATCGTTGAAAGTCTTTACGCCAATGTCTTTGACTTCTGTTTTGCTAGGCGCTGCCAACGACTCCCAATCCGAGGGCTTGATTTCAAGATCAATGCGGTGAAATTGAGTCGAGTGACTGATTTGCGCTTCGTTTTCTGGCTTAGATTTATTTTGAGCAGCAACGGCGGAAACCCCGCCACCAATTGAAAAGCTGACGATCAGAGCGACGGCCGAGGGATGAAATTTCATGAGTGACTCCTTGATAGACTCCTGATCTTTCAAGAGCCATTCCAGAAATTTAAAGAATTGCAATATGGAGCGGCCTCCACATTGCGGCGCTAAGTGCCTGAGATTCGGAAAATTTAACAAATCCTGCCAACTCATCACAGTGTCAAAATATTCGCCATGCACGTTTTACGCCTCGACAATTTCCCTTTATCCCTACTTTACAGGCAGAGGTGGAGAGACGTCCACACCTTGCCGAACGATTTCCGAACCCAAATATTGAAGTCACTCGCCCAAGGGGCTTAGCGAAACATCTTTGGCTCTCCCGCTTTGCGCCGTTTCTTCGGCGCACGCTTCGGCCACTGAAATTTCGCCAAATCCAATTTGCCATTGGCTGACACTGAAACACCTTCCGACAGCAAAAGTTTTCTTTGCCTTTTGAAATTGGACGAGGACGGGTCAAAGGAAATTTTGCCTTGTGAACTCAGCACGCGATGCCAGGGCAATTTGTACGCCGTCGAGCACGCGTGCAAGATCCAGGCGACTCCTCGCGAACCCTGGGGCTTGCCGGCCAACTCAGCAATCTGTTTGTAAGTCGCGACGGTTCCCGCAGGGACTTGGAGGATTTGAAAGATCACTTGCTGCCCAAAAGATGAGGGCGAGGGGGATGTTTTTTTCATAGAGTGCGCCTTTTACTCAAATCTAAAATCAAAATCAAACTTCAGGCTCGCCGGTCACACCTCAAACCAATCAATGTTTAGACAGGCTAGCTTTTCAGTGGGTTCGGATTCACTCGCGACTTTGAGAAAGGCCTTGAGGAAATCGCGAATCATCTGCTTGATTTGCTTTTGATCGCGCGAGTGAATGGTCACTGGGCTGGAAAAGGCCAGCTCGTTATCAGTCATCTTTTCGTGTCGCAAAAGGGCGCGGAGGCGCCAATTGGCATGGTGATGAACAATGAGAGGTGAGTCTGATTCTAAGTAAATCGACTTCGGGCCCATCTGAAATCGTCCATCCTTTTCCAAGCAAACTCCCGTGCGCAACAAAAAATCAAAGAGCTTTCGCGTCTTTTCCCGGGAGAGTTCGAGTCGAGCGGCGATGGCCTCCAGGGTTTGAAACTCAGGCAGGGAAGGCAGCAAGCTGGCGGCCAGGTACTGCCACTGAGAATAGAATTCGATCTTGTCGGCCTCGGTGAGCTCGTGATCTTGCGCAACCTCGTTTTGAAAATCAGCGGCCCTGGTTTGAATCGAATCCATTTGTGCTAGCAGCATTTTTTTCAAGCTCTTCGATCCCGCCTTTTCGAACTGCAACAGCGCCATGAAAAATTCGGACTCCAGCGACGAGAGAGCCAAGTAGGAACAAAGCTCGCAGGCTTGCTCAGAGGTGAGGTTCACATCCCCTCGCAAAACGTGGCTCATTCGGGTGGGGTGCATTTGCAGATGCTTGGCCATTCGGAGCACCTCTCCCCGGCCCTTCTTGGGCAAACGAGCGATACGGGCGTTCAAAAAGCTCTTGTAATCGGAAAAATCATAGATTTTCATATTTTTATAATATCATGATTATTCAATAGTTTAAATATGATTCATGATTAAATAATCACTATTATAAAAGATTAATGACTAAGTTTAATGTGTCAAAATTAACGCATTGAGTTTATAACAGCTGTACGAAGAAAGTTCCCAATCAAAAAATGGAGAATCGCATGAAATCCCGACGAACCCTCGCCATCTTTGCCGCCGTCCTCGCTCTCGCCTCAACCGCGCAGGCCGCCAGTTACACTTGTTTTGAATTCACGAATGGCCGTGGCCCTCGCCTCGAGCTTGAGAAAAACCACAGTGCGGACCTGCCCTTTATCAGAGGAGCTCGCTTGAACGAACAGGATCTGAGTGGGATTTCAACAAAGGTCGAAAGAGCGGCCGATGGAGATCTGAACTACTATGTCAGTGGAAATGCCGGAGTCATCTTGAACACTCTCGACCTCACCTCGCGTGGCCCATGGACAGTGCCTGCTCACGTCGCACAGATGGAAGGTTTTTTCATCGAGGGGCAATCTCGAACTCTTTACGGAAACTTCATCTTGTTTGGCAAATCCGTTCACGAGGTCAAAGAGATTTACTGTGGTGACGACGACTGATGTCTGCATTTTCCTTTCTATCGTCCTCTGTATTGCCATCTCACGGGAACGCGCTTTGCACTGCCTAGGACGGAATGGTTCATCTTCAGTCCGTGCGCGCCTCAACCTCTAGTAAGGGATTCACATGTCACACTTATTGACATTTGCTCACCAGTTTCGTCGCTTCACGTGGCGCACTTTGCGAGTGGTCCTGATGATGAGTCTATTTGTAAGTTCACAGGCGCTGGCCGGAGGTGGCTCCAAAGTTGCCAAGCTTCGTGGCGGAGTGCGGGCCGGGGGCGGTGGCGAACCCGATGGAGCCGCCGTCATTACAAAAGGTAAAAAAACCTTAGAGTGGTTGCGAACTCAATCCGTGTATGGAGTTCGGCTCAACCTCAACGCTTATCAGAAAACGGTGCGCCTGCTCGAAAAGAGCATGCAGCCGGGCCACAGGGCCAGAATTGTTTTCGAAGAGACGCAGCCGCTGGACGTTGATGGGAATCCCAAGCCAGGTGTTTTTGAACTCAAGCCCTTCCGGCGAATTCGCCTGTGGCGCGAGACCTGGGAAGCGTGGCAGCTGAAGCAGGACTACAAAAATCTCTATCTGCAGACGAACCAGGAAATCCTTGGCTTGATGGAAATCAAAAACAGTGACCGGTATTTCATCGCAGAACAAATTTCCCAGCATTGGCGAGAGATCGAGTCCATCGAATTGCCCCAACCCAGCTACGAAATTCGACTGGGCTTGAACTTGAAGGCCAAAGTGGATGGCGACGCCGATTCGCAATTGACCAGTGAAGGAACTCCAGGAAATTCACCAGCCATTTGGCCCGCGCGAACGCTGATTTCAGCCCCCATCGAAACCGTCGTAGCCGCCTTCAAGGCTCTGCGCCAAAGTGAACTCAAATTTCAAGATCATTTTTTTTCTGACGAAAACCCAGAAAGTTCGGCCCTCATTTCCATTCAACAGAGTGGGCAAGGGTACCTGGTGATCTTTCAAGCCAAGCACTTGCCCAATGCCGAAAATGAAAGTGCAAAATTGGGCCATGCCTTTTTGAAAGAAGCGCGAGCGGGACATTTCGGATTTTTGCTCTTGCCGGTCGATTCTTTTGCCACGGAAATACAGCTTTTACCAGACAGCCAGATCATTTTTCCGATCTCGCAAAAACAGAATGAATGGCAACAAAGTCATCGAACCGATGAGGCCTACACCTTTTCAGCATTTGTAAATGACCCCTCATCTTTATTCCTGCATTTGGAAATCTTCGATCCCCAACGCGAGCATTCGTATGAATTGAAAATTCAATACGCCAAAATCGCCCCTCAAGAACCGGCGTATTTTGAAATCACTGCCGAGGCCGGAGATGTGGACTCCACTTGGATTCTTGACACCTACGGCTCTCGCTGCTTGCGCGGCAAAAGTTTTCCCGAAAGCTGGACTCAGCTCCCGCTCTGTCTTCGTTAGGTTCCATCCAGTGCCTCCCTGCCCTGCTGCGCTTTCAGATCTTCGTTGCTCTCGAACGAGGTTCCGCAATTTTGAAAAAACATCAAATTGAGAGTGACCAATGGCAGCGTCCAGCCGACGCTGTTTTTAATGTTATTACCGATTGCTGCCTTCGGCAGCCGTTCAAAAACCGTGACTACGCAATTTTGGCAAGTCAGTACTCCCGAATATATGTTTTTGAGAGTAATTCCGGAAGACCCCAACTTGAAATCCATGAGCGAGGAGTTCGATTCAAATTTAATGTTCGATGAAGGAACCACTCACCCTTCACCGTTTTTTCCTCCGACCAGATTTAACAGCGACAAAAACAAATTCTGCGTTGTGAATTTCCGCGTCCACGAAATTTTTGAACCAATTAGAAATTTTGGATTGAATTGAGAATCAAAAGGTAGTCTTAATGCTGGGTGTCTGACGCGAACTCGTCATCCGGAGTCCTTTCGCT
This sequence comes from uncultured Pseudobdellovibrionaceae bacterium, assembly GCA_937900305.1. Taxonomy (GTDB): domain Bacteria; phylum Bdellovibrionota; class Bdellovibrionia; order Bdellovibrionales; family Bdellovibrionaceae; genus CALCCV01. The sequence continues at coordinate 9,308 of CALCCV010000046.1, forward strand.
GGAATTAAAAAGTTCGCAATCTTGTAAGAGCAGCGCCAACTGCTCTTTTCTTTTTCAGTCTGCATTTTTAATAATAAAATTTCAACTTATCTTTTGCCGTGAACGAAAGTGAACGGCATTAGGGGGAATATAGACCGCAGGTTTATAACTTCGTTCCGCGGAGTCTGAGGGCGTTTCCGATGACAGAAACAGAACTTAGGCTCATGGCAAGGCTCGCCAGCATAGGATTCAGCAAAATCCCGAAGGTAGGATAAAGTAGGCCCGCTGCCACTGGGACCCCTAGAACGTTATACACGAATGCGAAAAACAGGTTCTGCCGAATGTTTTTCATCGTCTCTTGGCTTAAACGGTGCGCCCGAACGATTCCCATGATGTCGCCTTTGACAAGGGTTATCGATGCACTTTCGATCGCGACGTCTGTTCCAGTTCCCATTGCGATACCCACCGTTGCCTGAGCCAATGCTGGCGCATCATTGATTCCATCGCCAGCCATAGCGACTCTCTTTCCTTGCGATTGCAGCTTTCTTACGACCTCGTTCTTCTTCTCAGGTAAAACTTCGGCTTCGAAGCTATCAATCCCGATTTGTTCGGCCACGGCCTTGGCAGTGTGCTTGTTGTCGCCCGTAAGCATGATGACTTCGATTCCCTTATTGTGGAAATACGCAATGGCTTCTTGGGCCGTTTCTTTGATCGGATCTTTCACTGCCAACAATCCAGCAGGCTTTTTGTCGATAGATACGAACATCGCTCCATGCCCCGAACGTTGAAGTTCTTCACCAGCGGCTACTAATTCTGACGAAGGTACACCCGCTTCATCCAGCAAGCGTTTGTTTCCGATCAAAACCTCTCTCCCGTCCACGAAGCCACGCAATCCTCGCCCGGTCATTGATTCAAATTCTTTAACGTCTTTGAACTTTAAGCCCTTTTCTTTTGCTCCTTCTACAATCGCTTCAGCCAGCGGGTGTTCACTCACCTTTTCAAGGGCCGCGGCAAATTGCAGAACTTCGTTCTCACTAAATCCAGGAAAAGCTCTCACAACAGCGAGCTTCGGTTTTCCTAACGTTAATGTTCCTGTTTTATCAACGATGAGAGTTGTGATCTTCTCCATTGACTCTAAAGCTTCAGCGTTTTTGATGAGAACACCGTGAGTTGCACCTTTCCCGGTACCAACCATGATGGACATGGGAGTGGCTAAACCGAGCGCACACGGACACGCGATGATCAAGACGGCGACTGAGTTTACAATTGCATAAGTCATCGCAGGTTCAGGTCCGATAAAGAACCACACGAGCGCGGTGATGATCGCTATGGCTACAACAGCGGGCACAAAGTAGGAAGCAACTATGTCTGCGAGCTTTTGTATCGGTG
>CALCCV010000047.1 GCA_937900305.1 uncultured Pseudobdellovibrionaceae bacterium
GGGTTTGGCCGAGGCTCAGGGCCGATGTCCATGCCCTTCAGTCCCGCACCGATGATTGCACCGACCGTACAAGCCGAAACAGACACAGGTACAGAGGCCCCTCCTCCAATCGAAAAATATCATGTGGGTCCGCAAATTTGTTACGAAGGACTGTACCCCGATTTTTCGCGTGGACTGGCAAAAGCGGGCGCCGACGTAATTATAAATTTAACGAATGACTCTTGGTTTACATTGCAGCCGTGGGTCTGGAGGCCGTTCGAGCCCGAGCAACATGGATTCATGACCCTGGCCCGTGCCATCGAAGTTCGTCGTCCATTGATTCGTTCGACGAACACAGGCGTGTCGATGGGCATTTTGCCAGACGGAGAACTCCTGGCCAGATCGCCAACTCGCGAAGAATGGTATGGCCAATTCACCGTGCCGATCCCCGCAAACCCGCCGCTGACCCTCTTTGCGCGATGGGGCCAATGGGATTTGCTGATGTGGGGCTTGATCTTTGGGGTCTTTGTTTGGCACTCTCGCAGAAAGAAACTTTAACTCGCACAGGTGACACCCCAAATGAACGAACAAAAGCATGGCGATTTAAGAAATCTCGACTGGGAAGAAGTTCTCCAAACTGTGGAAGGTTTCGCCACCAGCGGTTTAGCCAAAGAACAAATTCGCAAAATCAAAGCCTGTGATTCAGCCAATGCAGCTACAGCCGTGTGTGCAGAAGTGATGGACGCAAGTTTAATTGTTCAATCAGGCATTCGCCCTTTTATGGAGAGCCTGGATCTTTTTTCGACATGGTACACTCGCCTTGCCAAATCTGCCGTGATGAAAGTCCTCGAACTCAAAGATATTCGGTTTTTTTGCCTCGAAGCCCTGGCGTTGCAAGAACTCTTGCGCGAGCAAAACACAGACTTCGGCCGCAAAATTAACGAACAGATTTTTGCTGTTTCTGAACCTTTGAGCGCCATTGATCAAATCATCACCCCGCATGGAGAGATTCGTTCCGACGCTTCCGAAAAGTTGTATCGCTTACACAACGAAAAAGAAAAACTGGCGCGCGAAGTTCACAACCAAATGGAGCGCTTGGTTCGCGATCATCAAATGGAATCCATCCTTCAGGAGAAATTTGTCACCACTCGCGAAGGTCGCTGGGTCTTGCCCGTTCGAAGTGGAATGCAACACGTGATGCCCGGAGTGATCCATGGCTCTTCGCAAACCAAACAGACCGTTTATATGGAGCCCGACAAACTCATTCCACTCAACAATCGATTGCGCCAGATCGACGTGGAAATCGAAGAAGAGATTGAGCGCCTGCTGACGGAACTCTCGCACTACCTGACCCGTTTGGTTCCTGATTTCGCAATGACCAAAAGTGCACTGCAAGAGATGGATGTGCGGTTGGCTGAAGCGCAGCTGACCGTGCAAATTCAGGCCCAACCGATCCAATTCGTCGAAGGCAACGCCAGCCATTTAGCACTTCGAGATTTGCGTCATCCCCTTTTGCAACTATCGGGTAAAAAAGTGATTCCCAACACCGTTGAACTCACTCCCGAAAAATCGATTTTACTTCTTACGGGTCCAAACGCCGGTGGGAAAACTGTTTTATTGAAATCTATCGGACTCGCAGCACAAATGGCCCGTTGCGGATTTCCGGTCTGCGCTGAACTCGGCTCGCAACTTCCCTTTTTCCGCGAGATCATGGTCAGCATCGGCGATGCCCAGAGTGTTGGCGAAGAGCTTTCGACTTTTGCGGCGCACTTGAAGAAACTTTCGCAAGCGGCGCAACTCAAGGGCGGCGGCAATTTGATTTTGATCGATGAAATTTGCGGTTCAACGGACGCCGAAGAGGGTGCCGCCCTCGGCCGCGCGTTCATTGAAGAGTTCGCCGCCAACCACAGCACGGCGGTCATCACTTCGCATCTCAGCCCTCTTAAGTCGGGCTGGAGCGCCACTTCTCGCGTCGTCAACGGCAGCCTTGAATCTGAATCCAGTTCAGGTCGCCCATTGTATAAATTTATCGCGGGTGTGCCCGGCGAAAGTTTGGCAATTCTCACCGCCAAACGTGTGGGCGTTTCAATCAAGATCGTGGAAAAGGCGATTGAACATCTCTCGCCTCAGGCACGCCACCGAATGAATTCGCTCTCTGAAGTTGAACAGATGAAAGCCGAAGTTTTGGAATTGCAAGAGCGCTTACGAAAAGATTTGCACGAAGCCCAAGCTCAAAAACTGCAACTGCAAAAACGCCTCGACACTTTCGAAAAAGAAAAAGAGCAGTGGGTTGAAAAGACCGTCAAACGAGCCGAAAAAGAAGTCAAAGAAGCCATTCAACAAGCCAAGGTGGAAGACGTTTTCACCCGCCACCGCACCTTACAAGACATCAAAACACAATTGCCCGAAATTGTCGTAGCCCGCACCGAAAATCGCGAACCTCAGAAAGCGGTTCAATCCGCCGAAGACTTTGGCAAAAAATTTCCGCCGGGAACGAAAGTGAATATTCCAAGTCTTGCGCAAGACGCGATCATCGAATCGCTACCCAACGCGCGCGGCGAGGTCCTGGTGATGTCCAACTCTTTGCGGCTCTCACTGCCCTGGACTGAGCTGCGGCCCCCAAATAAACCTAGCAACCCCACGTCCCAACTGGTTCGCGCCAGTTCAAGCCCCTGGTCGGTTTCTCCAGGCGACATGGATCGCACACTCGATCTGCGCGGCAAAATGGTCGAAGAGGCTTTAGAGAATTTAGAAGTCGCACTCGACCGAGCCGCCGAAACCAGCGAAGATCGCCTGAAGGTGATCCATGGCCACGGCACCGAAGCTCTGAAGCGTGCGGTACGAACCTATCTCTCACGATCGGTCTATGTGAAAAAATGGAAAGCGGGAACTCCCGAATCCGGCGGCGACGGAGTCACTTGGGTTGAACTTTTGAAAGACTGAAAATGAATTTGGGTTAGGATTCTCACGAGAGGATCCACGCGCCCACCAGTCTAGGGATTCAGGAGCATTTCTTTGCCCCTAGCCGAAGCCCAAATCAAATGATCGGTGGCCGTCAACGCCACCATCTTGTGGCGATTGAGCGCAATGAAACCAAATTCCAATTTTTCTTTTTTCGCCAAAGCCAAAAGTTTCTTAGCCGAAACTTCTAGATCTTTTCCGAGTTCGCAGTGAGTGGCTAGTCGAACGGCCAAACCAAATTCGTTGATCTGTTCACCGATTCCTGTCGCCGACAGCGCACACTGGGCATTGGCGTAGTTGCCGGCCACTGTCGCGGAATCTGAAACTCGATGCGGAAATTCAAAGCCACGCCCACCTGTGGACGTGGCTGCGGCCAATCGACCTTGTGAATCGCAGGCCACCGCACCGACCGTGCCCATCTTGCCACCGAATTTTTTTGCACTCGCCGATTTCACGCTGACGACGCTCGCGTTGGAATCAAACTGTCCTGCCGCTGCCCGTTTGCGCCAATCTGCATTTGTTTTTTTCTCGCGGCCCAAACTTTTGAGGTACTGCGCGAGTTCGATTTTTCGCTCGGCCGTAAAGGGAGAACGCAGGGGCAACCCCAAATTCTTCGCCATTTGCAAAGCTCCGTCACTGCCCAACACCCGATCTTCGTTTTCTTGCAGAATGCGCGCAAGAAAGATCGGATTGCGAATCTTCGTGACATTTACGCAACCCGAAAACACCCGCTTGTCACCATCCATAAGACTGGCACTCATACGAATTTGACCATCGCTCTGAACTTTGGAACCAAAGCCCGCGTTGTAAAGTGGGTCGTCCTCGAGCATGGAAACCGCCAAGGTCACAGCTTCGACGGCACTCAGGCCTTTTCTCATTTTGGGATAGATTTCGTCTAAGATTTTTTTCAGCGACCGGCCGCGAATTTCTGCCTGCTCGACATTGGGAAAGCGGCTGCCGGCACCACCGTGAATGAGAAGCTGAGGAATGGTCTTTTTCATTTTCGAATCTCCCAAACGCAAGAAGGGCCGTCAAATTGACGACCCTTCTGGATTGTAGAGCTAAATTTCGATTCAGTTCACGTCTTTGTAATCGGCGTCAATCACATCGTCGCCACCTTTTTGACCTTCGTTGCCTGCACCGTTGTGGCCGCCACCATTGGCATGGGCCCCGGCACCAGCTCCTGCACCCGCGCCAGCGGCATCACCACCCGCTTGGCTGTACATGGCCTGCGCGATCTTGTGGCTGATCTTCTCGAGTTTCTCGAAAGCCACTTTCAACTCGCTCGCCTGAGCACTTTTGTTGTCCAAGACTTTGCGAGCTTCAACGATGGCTTCTTTGGCTTGAACCACGTCAGCCTCGGGAGCTTTTTTCGCTTCATCGTTGATCACTTTTTCGGTCTCATACACCAAGTTGTCCAAGTGATTGCGTTGGCTAGCTGCCTCTGCTCGATTTTTATCTTCGTCCGCAAACGACTCAGCGTCATTCACGGCCTTCTTGATTTCTTCTTCGCTCAAACCACTTTGCGCTGTGATTTTGATCGCTTGGCTTTTGCCCGAAGCTTTGTCTTTAGCAGACACATTCAAAATCCCGTTCGCATCGATGTCAAAAGTCACTTCAACTTGCGGTGTTCCCCGCGGAGCTGGTGGAATTCCCACGAGTTCGAAGCGGCCCAAGGCTTTGTTGTCCGTCGCCATTTTTCGCTCGCCCTGCAATACATGGATGTCAACCGCAGGTTGATTGTCAGTGGCAGTCGAAAACGTTTGCGATTTTTTGGTCGGGATCGAAGTGTTTCGCTCGATCAGAACCGTCATCACACCACCCAGGGTCTCAATCCCCAAAGACAGCGGAGTCACATCCAACAGCAACACATCTTTCACATCGCCCGTCAGTACACCACCCTGAACCGCGGCGCCAACAGCCACAACTTCATCGGGATTCACTGAACGATTCGGTTCTTTGCCGAAAAACTCTTTCACCGCTTTTTGGATTGCAGGAATTCGGGTTGAACCACCCACCAAGATGACTTCGTCAATCTCAGAGGCCTTCAAACCAGCGTCTTCCAAAGCTTTGCGACAAGGCTCCATCGAGCGCTTCACAAGGTCCTCGGTCATTTGATCAAATTTGCTGCGAGTCAGTTTGATCTGTAAATGTTTTGGACCCGTTTGATCAGCAGTGATGAATGGCAAATTGATTTCGGTTTCGCTGGCGTGCGAAAGTTCAATCTTGGCTTTTTCAGACGCTTCTTTCAAACGCTGTAAGGCCATTTTGTCTTTGCTCAAATCAATGCCTTGATCTTTTTTGAATTCAGACATCAGCCATTCGAGAATTTTGTGGTCAAAGTTGTCACCGCCCAAGTGAGTGTCACCGTTGGTGGATCGAACTTCCACAACTCCGTCGCCCACTTCCAGAACAGACACGTCAAATGTACCACCCCCGAAGTCGAAGATCGCGATTTTTTCATCCTTCTTTTTATCCAAACCATAAGCCAAGGCTGCCGCGGTTGGCTCATTGATGATGCGTTTCACGTCAAGACCCGCGATGCGACCTGCATCCTTCGTCGCTTGTCTTTGAGCATCGTTGAAGTAAGCTGGAACCGTGATGACGGCTTCAGTCACTTCATGTCCCAAATAATCTTCCGCAACTTTCTTCAATTTACCAAGAATCGCTGCTGAAATTTCTTCAGGAGAAACCTTTTTACCTTGCACATCAAAAGCGCAATCGTTGTTTTTGCTGACCACATTGTAAGGAACTAGCTTCAACTCTTCCGTCACTTCGTCAAAACGACGACCGATGAAGCGTTTCGCCGAATAAATTGTATTTTCAGGATTGGTGACAGCTTGACGTTTTGCCGGCGC
>CALCCV010000048.1 GCA_937900305.1 uncultured Pseudobdellovibrionaceae bacterium
TCTAGCTAAATATTTTGTGGACCTTGAGGCGCCCATCAGCTGAGCGAAGTCTTCCATCGGCACTTTGGCTTTGCGCCCTTTCCGATCAAAGCGTTGGATGATATAAGATCTCCGCATGTCTGCACCGATGATAAGCCCGTGCCAAGGAACTTCAAATCCCGCAAGTTCAGCTAGATCCATCGTAACATCTTCGTTTTCTGGAAGTTCGGGATAATCTGTCACTGGAGATTTGACAATGTAGCATCCACCGCTTTCGGTGATTTGAAACTCTTGATTTTTTTCGTTCAAGTTGACACTAATTTTTGGTTGGATGCCTTGAATTGACATTTCCCGGCCAGAGGTTGCGATTCTTTCCGCTGTTCTTCGGCTGTGAACGGAAAGGGTTTCAATGCCTTGATTGTTCGAGATAAAGTTTTTAAACCACCAGCCGAGTAATTTGTTTCATCTTTAGTTAGTGGTTCGTAAGTGAAGAGACATTTATTTCTCTCGCTCATTACTTGATTTCGGTGATGGTGACCGCTCCGACTAGTTCTTGGCCCACAGCCAAGAGTTGTGAAAAGTAATCTCGCTCGTCAAGTTTGTTTTGACGAAGTAAAGCTGTCAGCTGCGATCCCTCTGGTAAGAGGCCTTCAAAAAACGCTGGAAACTCTGAAAATCGAAAAGGCGATTTGGTTTGCGGAAGTGTCAGCGAGATATTCAAAGTCTGAGTTCCCGGAAGGTAAATCAATTCGTAATTAGTTTTGTGATGTTCGATGAACTCTGCAACTGGTTGACCATGAAGAAGAACGAGTGCCTTGCGCATTACTCTTCCTCTCTGATAGCTACAGGGGGTAGAAATTGGATCTTGATGTTAAGGACTCGGCAGACTTTGATTAAATTTGCAAAGCTGGCTGTGTCCCGTCCTTTTTCTAGATCGAAGATCAATGTTTTGCCCACGCCGGCAAGCTCACTCAGTTCTAACTGGGAGAGGCCACTCTGTTTCCGAGTCGCCTTTAGGATCTTGGGAAAATCGCTATTTTTTTACCACCATACCGGTAATATCGGTCATTTTGAGGCTTCAGGCAAAAGAGGGAAAGCATTTCTGGCCAAAATTACCGCAATAACGGTAAATATGGACGGCTCGTGCAATAAGAAGAAACATAAGGGATTTGGCGCTCTGTATCCCCGATAATTACCGCTATAGCGGTAATTATCGCGCACAATCTCCTCGGTTCTCCCTCCTGCGATCTATGTCACCGATAGTTGGGCCCCAGATCTACAAACTCAAATGCTCTTCCGATTAGATCAAATGGCATCCCACAGACCTACTCCTCAAACTCCTTGATCACGAAGTCTGGTAAGCGACCACCGCCGTCACCTGAGACTTCTTCTTGAAAAGCCAACCAATTGTTTTGGATTATTCTGTAGAGAGTTCCTTCTTCAGGGCAATGCCGCTGGTAGGTGAAACTCCCGGTCTGTGATGCGGCTCCCATGGCAGAAAGCCATCTGCAAATGCCTGACTAGCTTCGGGCGTCGGCTTAAGAGTGGTTCGCGGTCAGGATCGCCGGATCGCCAGAGCTCTGGACTACTCCCGAAATGCAGGTACTGAAGTCACTGTGAATCTGGACGAACTTGATGCCGCTGTGCAAATGCACGTTGTTGTACCGGTTAACAATGACTCAACCCAAGAAGTCGCCTCTTCGATTGATTCAAATGGTTTAGTTGGGTATTGCGGGCAATACTTTAGCGTTTTGAAAATCGATTCAGAAAATGGATTATCATTGATAACCGCAGGTCTTGAGAACGACGGCACGACTCCAAGCTTTTGCATTGTCACAAGCATTGTGGCACTCTTCATTGGTCCGCCGTTGTTGGAGTGATTTGTCAGTTGGTTTGGACTTATTCCCTGCTCGGTACAAATCTCAGTTAATAAAAGTGTAACCGAGCATATTGTTGACGTTCAAAAAACGATGGCAGAACCACCTACGCCTTTTCAAAGGCGAAAAATCAGTTCTTCCACCTTTGAACAACCGGATGGATTTTTTCTAGAGATTGGCTTGAACGTAAATTTCGAAATAGGCGTTGTCCCAAGTCGCCGCTCTTGGCGCATCATAAACTGTGTTGTTCACGAACACAGGTGCAAAGATTCGAGGACCAAAAAATGTCTTAGAGTTGTACATTACATCATATTGAACAAAAGCATCAACCGTCAGACCATCTTTGGTTTCAGAGTGCTGCTCAAACTGAGTCCACTGTCCCAATCCCCAGCGACTCCAGCTGTTGATCTTGCGAGTGTATGATGTGATGTCTTCGATTTTTGCGCGGCTGTCAGAGGGCGCGTATTTGTCAGCGCCAAAAAGTCGCGGATTGAAGCTATTGAAAATTTCATCGCCGCGATCGCCCGAAAATTTAAAGTTGGAATCCAAGTAATAAGCCACTTGCTTGACGCCCTTGTTTTTTGTGCGATCCGTGAAAGGCACGTAATATCGCAAAGAGCCAGTCATTCGAAAGTTAGACTCTTCCATAAACGCCGGGTGCAAAAGGGTCACACTAGGATCACTGGCAGACCAACGGGTGAATTCGGCGTTGTCGTACTCGTAGCGATACTGGGTGATTTGACCATACAATCCCCACCCCGAATCAGTTTTGGCTCCCAGTTTGACCTCGTGTTTTCCTTTGTAGTTACGACCTTGATCGGCGTCGGCCTTGGATTCAGAGTTGTTCTGAAATCCAAAACGACCGCTGTCGTTATAGGATTTATAACCGAGAATGATGTTCTTCAAAATTGAACTTTTGGGCGGTTGTGTTGGAGCAACGGCGGTGTTCGCAGCCGCCGCTGCTGTCGGCGCTCCAACGTCCTTTGAACCTCCGGTATCCACCGAGGTCGTGGCCTCCTCCGCAGCGGCTGGCGCGACCGGCGTGGCCTCTTGAGCCGGCAGTGGGCCTGCGGCTAAAATTGAGAAACTAACTACAAATGCAGCTTGAACCATTGTTTTCATCGGAACCTCGTTTGAAATTGAAGCCGAGTCATAGCCCTAACCCATGAAAGAAGTAAATTAGGATTCGGTTTGGGGCGCCGTGAATGCCGAAAACGGTGAGCGATGGACAAAAAGCCTTGCCACATTCGGTCCACGTCAGTTTATTGAGGGTCAATCATGCATTTTGAAAAACGCATCCCCCTCTTTTTGCAGCTTGGCTTGAATGAAGCCAGTGTCCCAAAACTCAAAGCCTATTTAGATTTGCTCTGGACCGCTAACGAAGATCTGAATCTGGTGAGCCGCAAAATGACGACCGAAGAGCTCATCGATAATCATGTCATTGATTGCTTGCTGCCATTGTCGAAATTTCCAGTTGGTTTAGAAACCGTTGCTGATTTCGGTTCGGGCGGAGGTTTGCCCGGCGTGCTTTATGCTCTTCAATTTCCTGAAATTTCGTTTCAGCTTTTTGAAAAGAGTTCAAAAAAATCCGACTTCCTCATTCGTTGCCGAAAGCTCGCCCCGAATCTGGAGATACACGGTGAAATTCCGCCAAAATTCGGTGGCGTTGATTTAATCATGGCAAGAGCTTTCAAGCCCATGGATGTAATTCTCGAAGTCAGTCGTGATTATTTTCACGGTGGCGGCCGGTACTTCCTTATGAAAGGCCGCCGTGAAAAGATCGAAGAAGAAATTTTACTAGCCCGGCAGAAATTCAAGACACTCGATGTGAATATACACGCCCTGACCTCACCTGTTCTTGAGGTCGAACGTCACTTGGTGCAAATCCCCTGAAATCTATCCCCTCATCGATTCGAGTCGCTCGCGGCGAGGCTCGGAACTTCGTTCTCAACCGGAGCATAGAGAGCTTTGTACCAATGCCAATTTCGCAAAATATTTGCGGTGTAATCACGAGTTTCACGAAATGGGATCAAATCCATAAACAACGTGTCGTCATCGGTTTTGTAGCGCTTGAGCCAATCGTTAACGGCACCAGGGCCTGCATTATAGGCGGCCAGAGCCAAGTGAACCTTCCCGTCGAAACGATTTAACAGATGACGAAAAAACTTGGCTCCGGAGCGCACGTTGGGTTCGACATCTTGCAAATCTTCGCTTTGTTTCAAGCCCATCAATCTGGCGGTGCCTGGCAACAGTTGCATCAAACCTTTGGCCCCCCGACCGCTGCGAGCCAGCCGATTAAACGCACTCTCTTGCCGGATGATAGAAAGCAGTAAAAAGGGATCGATATCAAATTCCGTCGCGACCGCACGAACTTCGGTGAGATACCAAGTTGGATAATAGAGCTTCAGTGTCAGTTCATTTTTTAATTGCGGCTCGCGAACAAAAAGTCGGCTCATCACGCGAAAGGTGCCGAGTCCACTTTGACTTCGATTAAACAGAGCACTCACATACAATTGAAACTTGGGATCTTCGCTCGTGAGTGCATCCAGATTGATTTTTTCGAGAATTCCGCGAGCAAGATCAGCACGTTCGAACTTCAAAAATGCTTCGGCGGCCTGAACTAGCGAATCAAATTCGGGTTTACCAGATCGGTATTGAATCTGAATTTGCGAGTCCGTGCTTTTCACTGACGCTAGGGCCGGAGTCTTTTTCAATAAGATACCATGATAAGTCAGGGGCCACTTACCATCTGGTGTATTTTCGCTTTCCACGTCTGTCGTTGCCACCTCTGCGGCGACACCAGCAGAGATTTCTGTGGCGGCGGCTAGATTGCGATCTTTCGATTCAGCCTCGCCGGCCGAGGCCGTAGCGCTACCGGGAGCACTCGATTTGCACTTGGTCTGCCAAAAGCGCACTCGTTGGCCCAACGGCAGTGCCGCGGGATTAGAGGCGAGTTGATCAAGGATTGGCAAAGACGCCGCGCAATTGTCTTCTAATACGAACATCATGGCCAATCGAAAACCCGCCCGTACGGCCACTTCATCTGTATGACAGGTCAGAGCTTTGGCAAAAACTTGTTTCGCCAACGAAGCCGCTTCGGGTTCGGCAAAATAGCTATCGAGGTTGGCGCCGAGTCCCATGTACAGCGCTGAACTTTGACACGTTTCCACTTTCGCCAATTCGTCAGCAACAGATATCAATTGGCTCTTTGGTAGCGTTTTACCTAGTTTGATAACCTGACCCAGACTGAGTGGGCCGAGGTCTGCAAATTTTTGCGCCATTAAACTTTTGCGGGCCTGACGAACATTTATCCCGCCGGCGGACTCAGAGTTTTCGAGTGGTGGCCATTTCCACCTTTGCCGGTTGAGTCCCTGACAAATCACCGATTCTGAAGATTGACGACAAAAAGACTCGAGTGGCCGTTTGACATTCGAAGAGTGGACCATTTCCAAATAAGTTTTTGCCTCGGCCAAAATCGCTTCACCCTGAGGATCTTTTTCAATGCCTAACGACTCATCGCTCAAGAGCAAACCCAACGAGGTTTCATTTTCGGTGAACGAATTTTGCGCAACCGGAGTTGCAGGCTCGGGAGTTCCCTTGTGAGCAGCGCTGCAGGCCACGAGAACTGAAAAAATGGCCATTCGGCCCAACAAGGCTGTCGTACGAAATGTATTCATCTCTCAATTGTAACAGGAGAAAGAAAAAAGTCAGAGTCCAGCTCTAGAGACTTCTCACACTGAGACTGGAAAAACGTTTGCAAAAGTGTCAAACTCGTTGACTGGATCCAGCGCTCCCCGCCCTTGAACGACGAAAACGAACAATCAATCTCGCTCCGATGCGATGCCCCTGAGCGTCGAAAATGTTTTCAATTTTGACGTCGCCCTCATGCAATTTAGCAATGGCCACCATAATGATCGAACCGAAGCCATAAGAGACTCTGTCGATCCCATTCTGTTGACTCATTTGTCGACTGGATCGGCGCACACCAAATTGCCGAAGCTGACTGTCGTCCAGACCTGGTCCATCATCTTCAATTGTTATGTTCAAATGCGTTTCTGTGGTTTTCAATTCCACATGAATCGAAGCTTTCGCAAAGCGAATGGCATTTTCAAATGCGTTTCGCCAGAGCCTCTGCAAAAGGTGCTCGTCACCTTCAACGACACTTAAATCCGCACTCTCCCCATCTTCAGAAACGGTAAATTTCAGCTGTGGATTTTGTGTTTTGAGACTCTGAATTTCAGAGTTTAAAAATTCCGACACCGAAATCCGCTGGTGCCTTTGATTGTATTTCGGTTCAATCACGCGAGCCAAAAATAATAAATCTTCTACCAACCGCCCCAAATAATCGATCTCTTTGAGAGAGAGTTGTCCCAACTCAGTCCTGACTTGCGGCTGGATACGCTCACCTGCCAACAATAAATTTTCGAGCAAATTTT
>CALCCV010000049.1 GCA_937900305.1 uncultured Pseudobdellovibrionaceae bacterium
CTCTTCCGATCTCAACATCACCGAGCCATTTTCAATCGTCAGCGCAAAATCGTTGGCCCCGAAGAGGGATTGAGTCATCCCGCGCATGAGTGACCATTGCCGTCCACCCAAAAGCTTGGACTGCGCTCGGGTGTCGAGGAGGGGCCAATCTTTAACGCCTTGCGAAAATAAGGTCAAAGGCACTGACACTTGAACTTGATCGAGAGTTCCATCCGCGGACTGATTGCTGATGACAACCCCTTTCATGCCTTGAGGTTCGAAATTAAAAGGACCTGTGAATCGACCCAGTGGGAAGGGCAGAGTTAAAATTAAAAGACGATGTTCCCAATCAAATTTCAAAAATTTGAGGGCTTGGTAAGGACCCGAAGCAACGATGCCTTCGAGATTGAATTCGCGCAGTTTTTGCTCCATTTCCGCAATTTGTTCGGCGGTTGGCGCTGAGGATTGGCTGGGGGGCGTGACCGGAGTGAGCGAAGATTTTTGAACGTTGGCAGCTGTGTCCGCTGAGAACTGCGTTCGACCGCAACCCAGAATGGCCCCAAGAATCACAGAAATCACAAGCAGATGAACAATCATAAATGTCTCCCAGATGAAATCGAAAAAGGTCCATGCAAAAAGAATCAGTGTGAAAAAGGAGTCGGAGAATTTCAGGCAGAAATCTCCGACTCGTCAATGTCGTCAGATCAGATACGAAAGATCGCAATTAACCCAAAAGTTTCAGAGCCAATTGATTGGACTGATTGGCTTGAGCCAAAGTCGATGTACCGGCTTGCAACAAGATGTTGTTGCGCGTGAGTTCTGAAGAGGCGAGGGCCACGTCAGTGTCACGGATACGGCTATTAGCTGCACTCAAGTTTTCTTCAGTCACACCCAAGTTGTCGACTGTCGAAGTCAGACGATTTTGCAAAGCTCCCAGATTCGCGCGGATTCCGTTCACACGGTTCTGAGCCGCATCGAGTTCTTGCAATCCAGTTTGAGCTCCCTCTTTTTGAGTGTAGTCCAAACCAGTCAAACCGAGAGCGTCGATCGTGGCTACGTTGTCAGCAGCGTCGAAAGTGATGCGATCTTGTTCGGCGTTATTGAAAAGACCAACCTGAAAGTCAAATGCAGGAGTGGATCCATCCAAAAGTTTGGTCGTGCCCCAAGTGGTGACCGAAGAGATGCGTTGCATCTCTGATTTCAATTGGTTCACCTCCTTGTTCACGAATCCGCGTTCAACTTCACCGATGGTGTCAGAAGCCGCTTGGATTCCGAGCTCTCTCAAACGCACGATGATGTTTGAAATTTCGCTCAAGCCACCCTCTGCCGTTTGCACCATCGAAATACCGTCATTCGCATTTCGTTGCGCTTGGCGGGCCGAACGGATTTGAGCCTTGAAGCTTTCAGAGATCGCTAACCCGGCAGCATCGTCCGCTGCGATATTGATTCGGCTTCCTGAAGCCAACTGAGCCATTGATTTGTTCATCACGCGCTGGCTTCCGATTAAGTTCCGTTGCGCATTGATGGCCGACATATTCGTCGTAACTCGCATACCCATATATATTCCTCCAAAAGAAATAAAAATTTTTATCTAAATGTTTTAACTGTCATTCAACTTCATAAACCCTCCGTAGATTGATCCCTGAAACAAGAGTTTCGGGGCGGCATCCGAGCCAATTCACCTTTGCCAAAATCAGTCTTGGCTCCGGTGGTAAATCTTCCTTGTTAACTTCTTCCTTGAAGCCCTCCTTTCATAAATTGAGAGAACCTGACCTTGATTCTCTGGCCCGTCCTTGGAGCCATATTGAAGGCGTCTTAAAATTTGACGTATCAAATTGTTGACATGGCTCTATTCGGGACGTGGGCCGAATTCTTGACAGAGCCAACGACCAGATTTGAGGCATTCTTTGGTCAACCTGGCTTAATTTGGAGCGCTGAGTTTTGAATGAGGGGAGATGAGAGGGAGTGAGCGTTCAGGGTGCCTGGCCAGAGGTCAGGCTAGTCAATTTCAAGAAAGCGGCAGAAAGCCATCTTGCCGCCGACTTCGTAGTCGTGATTTTGGCGGTTTCGCAAATGGTTGGCGGAATTGTACCCAAAGGTGCAGGCCTTTTGACGTTCTGAAAAGTGACTGCAGTCCTCGCACGACGAGACCAAAGGATAGCGCTGATACTCTTTAGGATGAATCGTGTCTTTTTTAATTGAGGCCCGTTGCGTTCGCAATTGAGTCGGTGCTGATTTTTTTTCCATCGCTTCCATGTCTTCCCTTCGAGCTGAATGAGCGGCAAGTCAAGATGAATGGGTCCAGTTGGCACATTGACAACTCGTAGTTCCAACTCAAACTTTCATTGAACGTTGATGGGTCCTCCCGCTACCGTTCAATGGAGGTGATCAAAATGTCTGATGCCGAAAAACTCACCAAGAAAAGTCAAGAGGCCATGCAAGCCGCGGCGAAGGCTGCGGAGATTCAAAAGCACTCGTCGGTCGAGCCCGAACATTTGCTGGTAGAACTTTTGCGCCAAGAAGAAGGCCTAGTTCCCCGGATCTTGGATGAAGCGAAGGCACCTCGTCGCAGTCTTGAGATGGATCTAGAAAATCGTTTGGCCAAAATGCCCAAAGTGACAGGTGGTCAACATTCTGTTTATGCGAGTCCCCGACTCCAAAAACTTTTTGAGGCGGCCGAGCGCGAGTCCAAAGACATGGGTGACGCTTATATTTCGACCGAGCACTTTCTGCTGGCGTCGTTGAAGAGCTCGGACGGTGATCAACAGAATTTGTGGCGCAAGCACCATGTGAAAAGTGAAGCTGTATTGGCGTCGTTGCGGACTCTTCGTGGCCATCACAAGGTGGTGGACGACGAACCCGAGAATAAATTTGAAGTGTTAAAAAAGTACGCCAAGGATCTCACCGCGCTCGCCCGCGAAGGCAAGTTGGATCCCGTCGTTGGTCGGGATGATGAGATTCGCCGGGTGATTCAGGTTCTCTCCCGTCGTACAAAAAATAATCCCGTTTTAATTGGTGAACCGGGCGTCGGTAAAACCGCCATCGCTGAAGGCATGGCCTTGCGAATCGTGAACGGGGACGTTCCTGAAAATTTGATGGATAAAACTTTGATGGCCCTCGACATGGGCTCGTTGATCGCGGGGGCCAAGTATCGCGGTGAATTTGAGGACCGCTTGAAAGCGGTCATCAAAGAAGTCACGTCGAGTGCTGGGCAAATCATTTTGTTCATTGACGAAATGCACACGCTCGTTGGTGCCGGTAAATCTGAAGGAGCGATGGACGCCGGTCAGCTTTTGAAACCCGCCCTGGCTCGCGGAGAGTTGCGTTGCATAGGAGCCACCACCCTCGATGAGTATCGAAAATACATTGAAAAAGATGCGGCGCTTGAGCGGCGTTTTCAGACAGTTTTGGTGGATGAACCCAGCGTCGATGAAGCCGTCACCATCTTGCGCGGTTTAAAAGAAAAATATGAGGTGCACCACGGCGTTCGCATCACCGATGCGGCCATTGTGGCGGCCGTGAAACTTTCACATCGCTACATCACTTCGCGATTTTTGCCCGACAAGGCCATTGATTTGGTGGATGAGGCCGCGGCCCGATTGAGCATCGAGATCAAAAGTGTGCCTGAAGTCATCGACGAAATTGATCGCAAGATGATTCAACTCAAAATTGAAAAAGAGGCCCTCAAAAAAGAAACCGATTTGGGCGCGCGGGATCGGTTACTGACTGTCGAATCCGAGTTGAAAGATCTCGGGGGCAAGGTGCAAGTGCTGCGGGAGCAGTGGGAGTTCGAACGCGGTGGCATTGAGCAAATCAAGAAAATAAAAATGGAAGTTGAAGCTCTGAAAATGCAAATTGAGCGAACCGAGCGCGAAGGCAATCTTGAAAAAACCGCCGAATTGAAATACGGCCGATTGCCCGAGGCTGAAAAAAAACTCAAAGCTTTGATTGAAAAGAGTGGTGGTGATAAGGATGCACCACAAACTCCCAATCCAAATCGAATGCTGAAGGAAGAGGTCGGGCCAGAGGACATCGCGGAAGTGGTGGCAAAGTGGACGGGCATTCCGTTGAGCAAAATGCTCGAAAGCGAAACCTCAAAACTTCTTAATATGGAAACACTTTTGAAGCGCCGGGTGGTGGGGCAAGATCACGCACTGACTGTGGTGGCCGATGCCGTTCGGCGCGCGCGAGCTGAGATTTCAGATCCCAATCGGCCGACAGGAACATTTTTATTTCTGGGCCCAACGGGAGTTGGTAAAACCGAAACGGTCAAAGCCTTGGCCGAGTTTTTATTTGATGATGAGCAGGCGGTGGTTCGCATCGACATGAGCGAGTATATGGAAAAGCATGCGGTCTCGCGATTGATCGGAGCTCCTCCCGGCTACGTGGGATACGAAGAGGGTGGTCAGTTGACCGAGACGGTTCGTCGCAAACCCTATTGCGTAATTTTACTCGACGAAGTCGAAAAAGCGCACTCGGATGTCTTTAATATTTTGCTGCAAGTTTTGGATGATGGCCGTTTGACAGATGGTCAGGGACGCACTGTTGATTTTCGCAACACCGTTATCGTGATGACTTCAAATTTGGGTTCGCAAGCTTTGCTCGAACCTGGTTTGAGTGAGTCTCAGAAGTTTGAGAAAGTTCAAAGTGTTTTGCGTCAGCACTTTCGGCCGGAGTTCTTAAATCGCATCGATGAAACGATTTTGTTTCGCTCGCTGGGGCAAGAACAGATTCACGACATCGTGAAAGTTCAACTGGAAACTGTGAAGGCTCGGCTGAAAGCGAAAAAAGTAGAAATCACTTTTACTGACGCCGCGCTGGATTGGTTGGGCAAAAAGGGTTTTGATCCGGTGTACGGGGCCCGCCCTCTGAAGCGAGTGATTCAGACAGACCTTCTCAATCCGCTTTCAAAAAAGATGATTGCGGGAGAAGTGACGGCGAATGATTTGGTGGATGTCGAAAAGGACCTGCAAAAGGGCGCCGAAGGTTTGACGTTCAAGGTGACGAAAGGGTCCTCACCAAAATAGAACATTTTTTAAAGTGGGAGTAACTTCAGTTGCAGATGACTGGCAAAAAAATTTTGGGTGGCACTTTTGTGGTCTCGATTATGGGGGCCTCTCTGCTTTATTTTTACCTTCGATCGGCGCGACAGACTCAGTTGCAGGCTGTGCCTTTTTCGATCAGTGAAACGCGGTTGGATCCGCAAGACGAAGCGCGGCCCGCGCGCGAAGGCATGGTGTGGATTCGCGGTGGTTCTTATGCTCGGGGTTGCTTCAATTGTGATTTGGCCGACTCCTTGCCGATTCACCGAGTGAGATTGACAGGTTTTTGGTTGGATGAAACGCCGGTGACAAACGAGCAGTTCACTCACTTCGTCGATGAAACTCATTATGTGACGATCGCCGAAAGAGTTCCAAAGGCTGAAGATTTTCCCGACGTGCCAAAGGATCAACTGGTGCCCGGTTCGGCCGTTTTTGTGGCGCCCGATTCGGCGGTTCCACTCGTCAACGCACTCCGCTGGTGGAAGTACCAGCCAGGAGCTTCGTGGCGCCAACCCGAAGGTCCCGGCAGTGCGATTGCTTCACGAAATGATCATCCTGCTGTGCACATCGCGTTCTTTGATGCAGAAGCTTATTGCAAACACGTGGGCAAGCGTCTGGTGACCGAAGCTGAATTTGAGTTTGCCGCTCGAGGAGGCCTGGAGGGCAAGCTGTACAGCTGGGGTGACGATTTAAAACCCGGTGGCCGATGGCTCGCTAATATTTGGCAGGGACATTTTCCAAACTACAACCAAGTGGAAGATGGCTATCGGAGCACCTCTCCGGTCAAGGCCTTTCCTCCGAACGGGTATGGACTTTATGACATGTCTGGGAACGTGTGGCAGTGGACTTCGGATTGGTATCGTTCGGACTATTACCAAACTCTCGCCAATCAAACAGGAGACATTCAAGATCCCAAAGGGCCGACAGAAAGTTTTGATCCCCAAGATCCCGACCTTCCCAAACGCGTTCAGCGTGGAGGATCTTTTCTGTGCAGTGCCGAATATTGCACGCGTTATCTCGTGGCCTCAAGAGGCAAAGGGGATCCGGGAAGTGCGGGTTCGAATACGGGTTTTCGCTGCGCTCAGAATTGAAGCGCTCGTGGGTTCAAAACAATTACTTTTCATCTAACTTTCAATTTTCATTCATTGACCGACATTGGGTTCTTAAAGTTTGCGAATGTCTTTGAGCCACAGTTATTGATCGAGTCCTCAATAACTGAAAGATAGGTAAGCCACTGGTTTGACCAGTGAGACTTTCAAGGCTTGGC
>CALCCV010000050.1 GCA_937900305.1 uncultured Pseudobdellovibrionaceae bacterium
CAAATAAATGGACCTTCCAGACATCGAGCGATCTCGCCTTTCTGATGGAGCGTCAAGCTGTCGAGCAGCGCAAGCTGTCGCGTGCCGGCATGGAAACGCTGGCGATCATCGCTTATCGCCAGCCGGTCACTCGCGGTGATATCGAAGACATTCGCGGCGTGACGGTCAACACCCAGGTCATCAAGCAGATTGAAGACCGTGGCTGGATCGAGGTTATCGGTCATCGCGACGTGCCGGGCAAGCCTGCCATGTTCGGCACCACGAAGGAGTTCCTCGACTACTTCGGGTTGAAGAAGCTCGAGGACCTGCCGCCGCTCGCCGAGCTCAAGGACGCCCTCAACGGCTCGGACCTGGACCGCATGAACACGTCGGTCGAGTCGCTGATGGCTGCCAGCCAGAAGCTCTCCCAGCAGCTCTACGAGCAGGCGGCGAACGAGGGTGCCGCGGACGCAGGCGCCGGCGGTGCCGACGGCTCCGCACCGTCCGACGACGAGGTCGTCGACGCGGAGATCGTCGATCTGCGATCGCTTCATCCCTATGACTGGGAGGCGATCAAGACGAGCGTGAAGAAGACGAACCGCGTGCTCTGCGTGAACGAGGACACCGAGATCACGAACTTCGGCGATGGCGGTCGACAACTTTTCAACGGGGTTTGCCGGAGTGGCCTTGATTGGATACATGTCGAGCTTAACGAGCCTGGGATATACAGCCACTCAATATGCCCTACTGAGTTCATTTTATGCTTTGCTAGGAAAGTTTTTAAAAGGATTTTCTGGCTTAGCGGTAAAGGAACTTTCGGCCAGCTATGATTTAATGACGTCTTACGCGATCTTTTTTGCCGGAACGGCACTCATTGGCTTGCCGGCCTTATTGCTGTGCGCTCTGCTGGTCAAAAATATGCGGCGAACGACAGCGACACTTTAAGAAACCATTTTTCGCATTTTCCAAAGAAGGTGCGAAAGATAGGGGCGACGTGTTTCGCCCGTGGCGACCATTAATAATTTCGTGATTTTCAGATCATCGATGTCAGTGAAAAGCAAAATCATCATCTCTTGAATCAAATTCGTGTTCAATGTGATGTGATTGTCTGTGCCGACCCCAAGGGACACTCCCTTTTTTTCCCACCATGAAAAGGGATGATCTTTGTAATCTTGAAATTGGCCCGTCAATTTGTTGTTTGAAGACGGCAACGAGACCAAGTTGACCTCTTTTTGAAGAAGTCGATTGAGGACGTCATGTTGATAACTTTCCACTTCTCTGGCTGTGTGAAATTTAGCTTTCACAAACCATGTTTGCTCTTGAGCCGAGAGTGGCTGACCTTGCAACAGCTTCGGAAGAACCTTTTCGTGATTGCCCCAATCCAGCTCCATCAATTCACGGTAAGCAAAGTGACCAGCCGTGATCGCCTTTGTTGCTAAATTGGACTCCAATACCTTTTGATAAAGCAGGTGGAAATAAAAATTTGGATTGATCCCAAGACTGATCCCATGTTCCAGCGTATTGATGTGCCAAATATTCATGGCGTTATCCACCGCTTGAATCCCTTTATTCAATGTGTGCCAGGTTTCTCCATGATGCGAGCGCAACTTAAATCCGCGGTACTGAAGTTTGCGAAATCCTTTTTGGAGTTCATAAAAATGCTCTTTGCGATAGAGTTCGCGTTCGTCACCGACCGTGTCCGCCTCACAGAGTGCGTCTTGCAAATAAGGGTACTTATCCAGAAGGCGAATGAGAGAGTTGATTTGCTCCATAAAATGAGCCTGACGGTTTTTGAAGCGGCTTGAATCAAAAAAGTTTTCTTCTTTGCGAAAGACAGGCGAGAGAATGAACGAAAAGTCTGAATTTTCTTTCTGAAATGCTTTAAATCCATCGTAAAGTCCCAAAATCACATCGTCGCTGGCCACATCGTCAGAGCCCGGGACTTGCTCGTCAGAACTACTCGTTGAGCGTGACAGAGAAAACTTCAACCTCAAGAAACCCGTGTTGTATTGGTGATAAAGTTCAGAGGCGAGATCATACGCCGCCTCTTCATGAGCTTCGCGAGAAATTAAAATGAGCTTAGGCAAATAGAGAATTTTAAGGTATCGGGAAAACCCTTCACCTTCTGTCAACCGAATCAGCCGATCCACTTCCGCAACCGATTCCACTTTTGCAGCCGGACCGTAGACCTCGGCAATTTTTTTCAGATACAACTCTCGGTGAGGTCCAGCTAAGAGTTTTTGCAATCTGGGAAACAGAAACTCGGCCCTCATCGACCCCGTGAGGTGAATGTGCTGTTCACGAAATTTGATAGGGAAGTTTTTAAAAAACTGAAAGAGCCCCTTGGTGAATTCATGATTTAAAAGGGGCTGGATCACAATTTCGTTATTTCGAAAGCGACTGAGCAAGGTCCTGAAATCTTGCACTGCCGCCAGGGCCTCAGGGTCTTTCTGCAATCCCTGCGCAGATTCCATCAGCTCTAAAGTGTCTGACAGAGCAATCCCATTGGTTTCAGAGATCGTTTCGGTCAGGTACTTGAACAATCGGTCTGCCAGTGAATTCACCACACGGATCCCTTCGCAATGTGTTTCTCCATTTTCCAGAGCAGGGATTCAGAAGTCCAACTTTCCAAGACTAATTCAACGAGTCATTGCACTTCCCGCCTCGCAACTCGTCCTTGGGAGGGGGTTGTGGCTCGTTTTTAAATGATGAGCAGTCCCAATGTCTGGCTTCTGGAGAAACTTTTTAGCGCGCAGGGATAGCGAACTCTTCAAGAATTTTTGATCGAAGAGTCACTGAGATCGCTCTCATCAAACCAAACTGTGTCGATTGACGCAAAACAGTCTTTAAAAAAATTCTTGTTAAAAAACCTTAAAGAAAATTCTTAAGTTAAATTTTACTTGAACCGCCCTT